>NZ_JBVMUY010000079.1:0-207 GCF_055632325.1 Nocardiopsis sp. KDC1DS13DA1 | reverse complement strand
TGCCGAGCATGGCCAGGAAGGTGGAGGCCTTGCGCTCCCAGCGCACGTTCAACCTGCGGTAGGAGCCCAGCCAGGCGATCGAGCGCTCGACCTTGTACCGGTGGCGACCCAGCCGCTGGGAGGACTCGATGCCAGGACGGGCCAGGCGCACGCCGATCCCGCGTTCGCGCAGCCAGCGGCGCCGGTCACGGGAGTGGTAGGCCTTGT
>NZ_JBVMUY010000078.1:0-209 GCF_055632325.1 Nocardiopsis sp. KDC1DS13DA1 | reverse complement strand
CCTCAGAGCCGGTCATGCCCTGGACCAGCACCTTGCTGTCCTTGTTCAGGAAGATAGCCATGGTGTCCGTTCCCCTACTTCGCCGCGAGCTCGGCGGCCTGAGCGGCGGCGCCGTCCATCGTGTCGACCTGTCGCACGGCCGGGTGGGCGCGCTTGGTGAGGATGTCGCGGCCCAGCTCGGCGTTGTTGCCGTCCAGGCGGACGACGAG
>NZ_JBVMUY010000077.1:0-220 GCF_055632325.1 Nocardiopsis sp. KDC1DS13DA1 | reverse complement strand
AGGTGTCCCGGGCCCAGCGGCGGGCGGCCGACCGCGCCGACCGCGCCGCCAGGGAGAGGGGCGGGACGGCCGCCGAGGCGGCGGCCGCGGCCCGGGCGGCGGAGCGGGAGGGCCGACCCGCCGAAGCCGTCGAACCGGCCGGTGCGGAGCGTGAACTCCTCGCCAGGGTGGAGGATGTGGCGCAGTGCTTCAAGGTCCGTGGTGGGCTGTGGGGTCGGGC
>NZ_JBVMUY010000076.1:0-233 GCF_055632325.1 Nocardiopsis sp. KDC1DS13DA1 | reverse complement strand
CGTAGCCCCACGGGTCGTCGACGGTCACCTTCGGCGCCTTCCTCGCGGTGACGTACATGTTCCAGAAGAAGATCAGCGTCGAGGCACCCAGCACGAACGACGAGATCGACGAGAACTGGTTCAGGTCGGTGAAGCCGTCGGTGGGCAGGTAGTCGGCGTAGCGGCGGGGGAAGCCCATCGCACCGAGCCAGTGCTGCACCAGGAACGTGCCGTGGAAGCCCAGGAACAGCAGC
>NZ_JBVMUY010000075.1:0-237 GCF_055632325.1 Nocardiopsis sp. KDC1DS13DA1 | reverse complement strand
CGACCCCCGTCGACCCGTGACCGAACACCCGCCCCGCTCAGGCGGGGACACCCTGGAGGGGAACCCCTTGTACCTGGCCCGCATCAGCCTCGACCCCGCGCGCAGCACCGGTATGGACCAGTGGGCGGCCATGGGGCGGGCCGTGCGCAGGGCGGTCGACCCCGACCCCGAATCCGACGCCCGTGTGCTGTGGGCGCGTACCTCACCGGGCACGCTGGTCGTCAGCTCCGACACCGC
>NZ_JBVMUY010000074.1:0-250 GCF_055632325.1 Nocardiopsis sp. KDC1DS13DA1 | reverse complement strand
GCCCGACCCCACAGCCCACCACGGACCTTGAAGCACTGCGCCACATCCTCCACCCGCAGCAGGGGCTCGCCCGAGGAGGCGCCGCCGGTGGCCCCGGTGGCGGTGCCGGCCTGCGCGGTCGTGGCGGCCGGGGCGTCCTGGGCCGAGCCAGGCGCCGCGGAGTCGCCCGCCTCGGCGGCGGTGCCCTCGGCCTGGTCCCTGGCGGCGCGGTCGGCGCGGTCGGCCGCCCGCCGCTGGGCCCGGGACACCT
>NZ_JBVMUY010000073.1:0-298 GCF_055632325.1 Nocardiopsis sp. KDC1DS13DA1 | reverse complement strand
GGTCGACTCCCAGTCGATTCGCGCCAAGCCAGGGGGAGAAGACGGGGCCAAACCCCACTGATCGGGGTAAACCGGGCTCCAAGCTCCATCTGCTGTGCGACAACCAAGGGCTGCCGCTGAACTGTGCGGTCTCCGCGGCCAATGTCAACGACGGCGAAGCACTCCAACCCCTGGTGCGGGGCATCCCCGCGGTGCGCTCACGGCGAGGTCCCAGGAGGCGCCGCCCTGCCAAGCTCCACGGAGACAAGGCCTACCACTCCCGTGACCGGCGCCGCTGGCTGCGCGAACGCGGGATCGG
>NZ_JBVMUY010000072.1:0-353 GCF_055632325.1 Nocardiopsis sp. KDC1DS13DA1 | reverse complement strand
GTGGCCGTGCCCGCGCCCACACCGTCCAGGCACAGCTCCTGAAGCGCCTCACCGTCCCGCACCACGGCCTCACCGGTGAAGTGGTACCGGGCGGGCCTGCCCCCGAGACGCTTCCACCTCACCGAGGTGACGTCCACCGCACCCGCGAACTTGCCGGCCAACCAGTCCCCGAACTCCTCCTCCGCCAGAGGGACCCGCTTGCCGCGCGCACGTGCCCCCTCCCCGGCGGGCCCCGTCGCGCGCTTGGCGGTCGGTGCCGTGATGAGCTCCCAGCGGACGCTCTCTCCCTCGGTGTGCCTGGGCATCGGGTTGATCGTCGCGAAGACCGCACCGGGAACCTTGCCCCAGGCGGG
>NZ_JBVMUY010000071.1:0-558 GCF_055632325.1 Nocardiopsis sp. KDC1DS13DA1 | reverse complement strand
ACGAGCCGACCTCGGCCGCCCTCGCCTACCACCTGGAGAAGGAGGGCGAGGCCACCATCCTCGTCTACGACCTCGGCGGCGGAAGCCTCGGCTTCGCCGTGGCGGACGTCGGTGACGGCGTGATACAGGTACTGGCCGTCGGCGGCGACGACCACCTCGGCGGCGACGACTGGGACGAGGCGATCGTCGACCGGCTGATCGAGAGGCTCTCCAACGCCACCAGTGTGGACCTGAGCGAGGACGGGACGGCTCTGGAGCACTTGCGCGAGGCCGCGGAGAAGGCCAAGATCGAGCTGTCCTCCTCCGGCGAGACGCAGATCAATCTGCCCTACATCACGGCCTCGGCCGAGGGCCCGCTGCACCTGGACGAGAAGCTCACCCGCGCCGAGTTCCAGCGCCTGACCGCCGACCTGGTCGAGCGGGCCGAGATCCGGCTTCGGCGGGTCGTCGAGGATTTCCACTGGGTCCTTGAGGACGCCGGGATCGACGCCGCCGAGATCGAGCACGTGGTCCTGGTGGGCGGTTCCACCCGTATGCCCGCCATCGTGGAGCTGGTCA
>NZ_JBVMUY010000070.1:0-1666 GCF_055632325.1 Nocardiopsis sp. KDC1DS13DA1 | reverse complement strand
CCGCCTACTCAGGCGCGGGGCGTGACTCCTCCTCGCCTACCGCCCCGTCGCTGCCGCAACTCCGGGGCCGTCAATGCCTCTGGGCTTGGCGATTCCCTCGCCTCTGCTGGGGCCGAACACACGGAAGAGCCCGCACCATGCGGCGCGGGCTCGGGTGCGTGTGGGGTCACACGCGCCACACGCGCACTGGTTCGGCGCGGTCTACCTCCTTGGTGGGCTCGGTGACGAAGCTGATGCGGGCTCGGGGGCCGAGTACCTGGACTCGGGTCACGCGGTCCCGATAGGTGCCGTTGGTGCGCATCATCAAATCGCGTTCGCGTACTTGGTCGGCGGGCACGGTGTGGGCGAACCGCTCGGCGAACCTGCGTTCACTCAAGACTTGTTCGCGCAGTTGGGCGTTGGCGGTCAACAACTCGGCGCGCTCGGCCTCGAACCGGCGGGCGTTGGCGGTGATGGTGGCTTGTGCCACTCGGTAGGCGTGTGCTTGGCGGTGGAATGCGTCCATAGAGGCGCGCAAGTCGCTTTGCAGTGCGCGACGCGTGGCGAGACGGGCGCGGAGTGGGGCCGTGATGGTGCGCAGTATCTGCCTGGGGTTCACGTGGTCTTCCTATTCGTGTTGGGCGGTGGGGGAGGGTGTCGGGTCTCCCCTGGGTGGGGCCGCCGCCCCCCGGGGGGTGGGGCGGCGGCTGGTTGGTCTAGTAGGTTCCGTGGGCGCGGTAGTCGGCCAGTTCTCCGGTCGCCTGGGCGCGCTGGAAGCGGCGGAACTTGCGGTTGTACTCGGTCTTGACGCGTCGCATGCTGACCCCTCGGCGCTGGTTGCGTACAGCGGTCTTGTTGCCCAACTCGTAGGTGTCGCTGGTCTTGACCTTGGGCTCGGTGCCGAACATCGGGCGTCTCCTTCGTGTTGGGCGGTGGGGGAGGGTGTCGGGTCTCCCCCGTTCCTTCTTAAGATGAGTATATCAGCAATTGGGGGGTGCTAGAACCCTGATCAACAACCAAAACAAGAAAACCCGCGCCGATTCTTCATCGGCGCGGGTGCGGGGTATCGGCTCGACGCACCCCGCCTCCCTTGGCGCTCCCCGCCCCTGGACGTGCCGGCCGTGGCCTAACGCTTCCCCCGTCCACTCGGGCGACGAACGTGACTCCTCCTCGCCTACCGCGATTCGGGGGCCGAGTGACACGCAATGGCGTTCCTGTCGCTGCGGCTTCCGGTCGGGTGCGGTTGGGCGCGGGGGGTTGTGGCGCTGGCGTGGGCATGGTGGGCGGGATCGCTTGGGCTCAACGCAAAGGGACCCGCGTGGACGCGGGTCCCTGGCGTGGGGTGGTTCCGTGGTTGGGGTCACAGAACCGGAAGCCCTAGCGGGCTTCCTGCGAAGCATTGGGTGTGCGGGCAATGAGCTGGACCGGCTGGGTGGGTCCAACGATCCACCAACGGGACGCCTCCGGCCACGTGCGGTCCTCGTTGCGCACGTAGACCATAACCGACAGCATGTCGGTCCCGTTCTCCATCAGGATGGGGTCGTGGTCCAGCTTGATGGTCCGGCCGTGTACGCGCAGGGTGTCACCCTCGCGCAGGTCGGCACCGGTAACGGGAGCGGTGGTGTAGTAGCGCATTGGGTGTCTCCTTCGTGTTGGGTGGTGGGGGAGGGTGTCGGGTCTCCCCCGT
>NZ_JBVMUY010000069.1:0-8032 GCF_055632325.1 Nocardiopsis sp. KDC1DS13DA1 | reverse complement strand
CGACCCCCGACTGGCGCTCCGACCCCCGCCACGGCCAGGGCGGACTCCCACCCGCGTCCACCGCACCCGCGACGCGCACCGACGACACTGACGAGACACCGCCCGGACCGCGACCCCACCCGGGACTGACCGACGGCATCACCGTCATGACCGCCCGCACACCCGACCCGGCCCAGCCGGGCACGAGCGGCGACGGCACCACCGCCCCGGTGTCCCGACCGCGGCCGCCGGAGGGCGCCCGCTCCCGACCGAACCCGGCCGAGGGGACGACGCCGCCCGCACCGGTCCGGACCGAGTACCCGGGCAGCCTCCGCCCGGACCGCTCCGGTCCCACCCGCCAACTGAACTATCTGACCGCGTCCGCCCTGGTCGGTCCGCACATGGCCGGTACGGAGAACGTCGACACGTTCGTCGACGACACCCTCTCCGGCATCGGCTCCCTGGGCGCCGACGACCGTCAGCGGTTCATGGACGCGTTCGCGGAGGTCTTCCGGGTCCACGGGCCCGACCCCTTCCTCGTACCCGGTGGCCACACGGTGCAGGTCCAGGGCCCGGAGGGGACGTGGTCGGCCACCCTGTCCCTGACCCCGTCCGACGACGGCTTCCGCCACGTCCCGACCCGTCCCGCGGGTGACAGCGCCCCGACCAAGTTCCTGCGCACCCAGGCCGCGGGGATCGGCGTCAACGCCCACGACAGCGGCTCCCGCGGCGGGAACAAGTCCACCGGTTTCAAGTTCACCGTCAGCCCCGCCTACGTGACCGACTGGGGCGTGGCCAGGTGGGGTCCGCTGTTCTCCTTCGGAGCACGGTACGGCTCCGGTGTGCGCGGTACGGGTGTGGGCGCCTCGCGCTCCGCCAACAGCGACACCGAGATCTGGCAGTTGGACGCGCCCGAACTCTACGTCACCGACGTGGACATGGACCTGACGGTCAGGCCCCCGGCCGCTCCGCCGACGACGGCCGCCCCGGCCGACGGTACGGACATCGCCCTCGTTCCCCGACCGCGCACCAGCAGGGGCCGGTCCACCAACGGCTTCTTCCTCAACCTGCCCGGTGAGGTGGTCGCGCACCCGGACATGCCGCGGAGCATCCGGCTGCACACGGGCCCGACCCCCGCTCCCGGTCAGCCGCCGCGCACCGTCGTGAACCACGCCGGGGTCGGTCACCCCGTCTCGGTCGGCGACATCACCCCGGTCACCGACGGCTCGGACGGCGGTACCGGTTCCACCCGCACCGGACTGGGGCGGTGGATCGCCGACCACCTGCTGGTCAACCCCCCGACGAGGGTCTCGCAGTGGGTGTCGGAGCACCTGCCGGGCGGCAGGGCCCGACAGCGGAGGCGGTTGGACGAGTTCCGCGGGGAGATCGAGCGCGGCTTCCACCCCGACCAGATCCAGAACCACCTGCCGCAGATCACCAGCACACCGTCGACCCTCACCGTCACCGGCCCCGACGGCACCCGAAAGATGATGACGATGTGGTCGGTGCCCACGTCCTACAGCCGCAAGGACGACTCGCCGCGGTTGATCGAGCTGCTGCACAACAGCACCTCCGCCAAGGGCACCGTCTCGTCGGTGAACCGCAGCAAGGGCGTCTCGGGCACGGGCGGCTTCGGGTTCGGTTTCCACATCGACCTGCCGGGAGGCCGCAGCGTCCGCTTCGACGCCCCCTTCTTCGAGTACACGTTCACGCACGGCTCCAACACCGCGAACACCCGCACCCAGAACGCGACGGCCAGCCGCTTCGCGCACGGCGAACCGCAGTACGCGGCCTACGACGTCGAACGGGACTTCTACGTGCGGTTCGAGGGCGAGTCCGACGTCCACCGCTTCCGCGGCAGCTCCGTCGACCTGCTGACCCTGGAGGACGCCCGGGCCCTGAGCGACCTCGCCGACCCGCCCGGAAGCCGCCCGACGGCCACCGGCGACCGGACCGCCACCCCCGGTCAGAGTTCCGTACCACGCAGGGTCCCCCCGTTCCCGAACCTGCGGGGCGAGCGCCTCACCGACCTGAGCGGCGCGAACATCCGGCAGTTCACCTGGCCCGCGCACACGGCGGGCCCCGCCCACGGAAACGCCGCCAACTCCGACGGGCGGACCGTCCACCAGGAGCTGGGGCACCGGATCCTGACCTCCATCGCCGAAAGACACCCCGGCATGGTCATCCCGGAGCTGGCACGCACGAGCGGAAACTACGCCCGCCGCCCCGGCAACGAGAACGCGGACTACTTCGAGCGCTCCTTCCGCGAGCACTGGGGACTGCGCCGCGACTACGAGGTCGCGCGTGAGAACACCATGCGGGTCCTCGACGCGGTCTCCGAGTCCAACCTCAAGAGCAACCGCGACGACCTCACCGCGGACGGCATCGCGGTCCCCCTCGTCGAGACCGCCTTCGTCGATCCACCCTCCACCGTCAGGGGCGAGGAGATCGTCCGCCCCGACTTCGTGACCGTGCGCGTCTTCGCCGACTTCGGCCCCCTGCGCCACACGGCCGAATCCGACGCCAGTTCCGGCACACGGGTCGCCGGAGCGGCCGGGACCAGCACCGAGGCGAACCGCTCGAACACACACTCGTACACCCTGAGCCTGGGGGCGAACCTCCGCCAGGACGACGGGGCCGACGCACGCGGTGTTCCGGCGACGATGTTCACCCCCAGCGCCTCGGGAACCTACGCGCACGGGAGCGGCCGCGGTGTTGGGCAGAGCCTCACCCACTCCGCCGAGGACCGGGTGATGTTCTCCGGTGGCAACGACGTGTGGACCAGCCAGACCAGGTTCGACGCCCGCCTGTACGAGCACGACGACCTCGGGCAGGTCCCCGACGATCCCCCGCTGCGCCGACGCGGCGTACCGGTGCTCGGCGACGGAGGCGTGAGCACCCTGACCACCGTGACCACACCCAAGGTGTCCGCACCCCCGCGTGTGCCCCCGGCACCCGCCCCGGTCACGACCGCCGCACCCGCCAACACCTCGGCACCCGCCCCGGGCAGCACATCCGCGCCGGGGCGGAACGCGGCCCCGGCGGTGACGCTGCTCGGCGCCGACGAGGCGTCGGCCGTCATCCGACGCGGCTTCGTTCCCGACCATCCGGTGACGCTGCTGCCGAACCCGGCGGAGGGCACGCACGGACCGCGACGGGACATGGCGGGGCACCGGGCCGACATGCTCCTCAAGCACGGCGCCACCATCGAGTTCGTCAACACCGACCTCGGAAACGGCCGGGCCCGGATGGGTCTGGTCGCGCGGACCTACGGCGCCTTCGGCCCCGGCCCGGACGGCACGCCCCCCGACTTCACCCGTAAGATCCAGAACTTCCTCGCCCACAAGCCCGCCTCCCGGTTCCTGTTCGAGAACCGGCTGTCGGGCCAGACCCTCGCGACCGACCACAGCGCCACCTCACCGTCCGGGGCACGTACCCGGCAGGAGATGAGCGGCGGGTTCCTCTCGCCGCACGACATCCGGGCGACCGTCGCCACCCTGGTCAACTTCACGTCGGTGACGGTCTTCTTCCCCGTGGACGCGCAGATCTGGTGGAACAGCGGGGCCCAGGTCAGCCTGTCGACCAACGACTTCCGATCCACGACCTGGTCCGGGCGCCTCGGAGCGGGCGGAACCGACAACCCCAACCGCGCGGGCACGGACGACTCCCTGCCCAGCGAGGCGGTCCGCCCCATCCCCATCGGCGGCCCCGCGTTCGGCTTCACGCCCCGCAGCGTGACCGACTCCACCACCCGCTCGCACGGCTTCTCCTCGTCGGTGCTGTTCATCCCGCAGGTCGCGTGGTCCTACGCGTTCCGCGGGTCCGGTGACATCACCCAGGCCCTGGAGTTCCTGAAGAACTGGAGCATCGGCCCCACCCTTCCGTGGAACATCCGCTACCGGGGGTGGCGGGTCCCGGTGGACGACCTGCTCTCGGGGTACGTGCACGCCCACGACGCCCACGCCTCCCACCTGGTCCAGGACGCGGTCGACGACGCCGGGGGCGGGCCCGCCCTCGGTTTCCAGCCCAACCCGAAGGCGCCGAACGATCTGGTCGTACGGCCGGGTTTCGAGAACACCGGCCGCCAGATGCGCCCGGCCGACCCCAACACGGCGATCCAGCGTCTGGTCGACGACCTGGGGAGCGAGGGCCTGGAGCTGACCGGCGACAGCCGCGAGCACCTCCTGCACACCCTGACCACGCAGTTGGGCAACAACCCGGCGAAGGCGGTCCCGGTCCCGGTCCGGGTCCGTCCGGCCGAAGGCACGCTGAAGACGGCCACCGACGCCAAGGTGTACGTGGACCTGCGGGCCACCACGACGCGCACGCGGTTCGTCTCGTTCGCGGGGGACTACATCGAGTCGCGGACCTGGACGGACACCAGCGGGAGGGGCGAGAGCCGCGGCACGTCGATCGGGGCGGGTGCGGACGTGACCCTGCTCCAGCCGACCGGCTACGACGGGGACGAGAGCGGTCCGGAGGGGCAGCCGGGCAGCCGTCCTCTGTTCGTCGCGCCCAACACCGGGGTGAACACGAGCTCGGGTGAGAACACGAGCAGGAACAGCTCGGACTCGCCGACCCGGACGGTCGAGATCCAGATGCAGGTCCCCTACGCCAAGATCATCCAGGACGCGCACCTCGGCCTCACCCTGGAGCTCTCCGAGCCCGTCTCCGGCACCTCCGGGGACCGGACCGGCGACAGCCGCTCCGGCGGTGCGCCGCGCACGGCGTTCACCGGCAGCGGCGACGGCGGTGAGATCGAGACCCTGTACCTGTTCTCCTATCTGGCCTTCGCCCAGCCTCCCGCCACCAGCACGTCCACCGACGGGACGGACACGCGCGGGACCCGGCCCCGGGCCCGGGACGGCCGGTCCCAGAACGGCCGGAACCACGGCGGCCGGAACCGGGACGGCCTGGGCTCCCCCGCTCCGGAGCACCCCGTGAACACGGGTTTCGCTTCGCTGTACGACATGATGACGACCTGGGCGACGAACACCCGCGGCGCCGCGGCGCCGGGCAGCGTCCCCTCGCCGGAGGTCATGAACGACATCGTGTTCCTGCCGGTCGCGGTACAGGACCACGGACAGGCGATCCGGGACACCGCCGCCGTCGTCCTGGCCAAGTCGCTGGAGTGGACACCTCCCGCCGACGCGGTGCGGGACGGCGCCTACACCCCCGAGGCGATCAGCGACGCCCGCTCCCACATCGCCGCGGAGCTCAAACTCGACACCCGGTCCAACGCGATCGACCGCACCCTGGACGACCTCGCCCTCCAGGGGCTCTACCCCAGTGCCTCCCGCAACGACGACGGCGTCCCGCTGCTGACCCTCGGCCGCACCGACTGGGGTGTCAAGGCGCTCCCGGACGTGTCCGACCCCAGGATCCTGGACGCGAGCCCCGGCACCAAGCTCACCGACAACCTCACCACCGGCGGTGCCGACAGCCGCAACCGCGGCGCGTCCTCCACCACTGGGGGCAGCGCGGACCCGTTCCGCCCCATGGGCCTGAGCACCGAGCCCCTCCACGACTACGACAAACACGAGGGCATCTACACCGGCAACGCCCCGGGCTACGGCTCCTCCCGCACGGAGGGGTCCGGTGGTGGCTCCGACCAGCCGGTCAAGCGCTACCCGGAGGCCGACCGTCTCAGGCTGGGCACCGCCTACCTGGTCGAGTTCGACACGACGTGGGCCATCGGCGCGGCCTCGAAGCCTCCGCGGTGGGCAGCCCTGACCGGCGGCACGGACGACCGCGGCCCCGAGGGGAACAGTCCCAGACGCTGGCAGCTCGGGGACACGACCGTCCGGCTCTCCGGGTGGGTGTCGGAGGCCGACGCGATCAGGATGGGCGTCCTCACCCGGACCCAGGCCGACCGGCTCCGACCGGCGCTGAACACGTTGTACGAGGCACGTCTGGCCTTCGCGGAGGCGGAGGCGGCCTACGCCGACGCGCGTCGCCCCCTGGAGCAGCTCGCCGACGACGTCGTCAACGGCCCGGACCGCGGTGCCGCCCGGGAGCGGTACGACACGCAGAAGGCCGCGTACGACCAGGCCCTGGCCGACCTCGACGACGCCGTCGACCGCTGGACGGCGATCCTCAGGAACACGAGGAACATCATCGAGAACCCCCGGGACATGAGGATCCCGGACCCGAAGGGCAAGGGGAAGGCGCCCGTCCGGGACCGGGACGGGGAGGGGGCCGCCTCCCGGTCGGCGGAGACCGGTTCCGACGCGCCCACCGTGACCCCGGACACGACCGCGGGGGACGGTACGGGCCTCCTCGGCGCCCTGCGGTCGACTCTGAACGTGGAGCCGACACCCCCGGGAGGCGGCACTCCCCCGACGGACGACGCGACCCGCAGGCGCCTGGCCGAGGCCGAGCGCGTGTCGGAACAGGCCCTGGGCCTGCGCGACCGCGCCGAGGAGCGCGGCGGACAGGCCCGGGACCTCAGGCGGGGGATCCCGGAGCTCCTCCGCGACGCCCGCGGAGCCGACGCGAACGTCACGCGACTGGAGCGGGTCGTTCGACGCCTGGACGAGAGGGACGTCCCGGCCGCCCGCCAGGACCGCGACACCGCCGTGGAGGCACGGAAGCAGCTCAGGGACCAACTCGCTCTCGCCCGTGAGGCCGCCGACGAGGCCGAAACGACCGCGGGAACCGCCGCCGAGCGCGCTGGCGAACGCGCCGGTCGGCACAGGGAACTGGAGGCGTCGGCCGCCGAGGCCCGGACCGAGGCGCGAAGCGCACGACGCGAGGCCGACGACGCCGTCACCCGGCACACCGGCGCCCAACGGGAGCTCGGCGCACGACTGCGGGAGACCACCCAGCTCACGCGGAGGACCACCGCCCTGCGTCAGCGGATCCAGGCGATGGAGGACACGGCCCGGAGCACCGGAGGGGAGGCGGGACCCTCCGCGCCCGGTGCCTCCGACCGCACTGACCAGGATCTCGCCCACCTGAGGACCGTGCTCAGCCGGAGCGAGGCCGAACTCCGTGACCGACAGGTCCAGGACACCGACGCGCGGGAGCGGGTCCAGGAACTCGGTCAGGACGCGCGCGGACTCGGGGACGCGGCCGACCAGGCGGAGCGGGAACGCGACACGGCACAGCAGCGGGCCGACGCGATGGGCGAGGAGGCGGAGCAGGCGCGACACGCCGCCCAGGAGGCCGCGGACGCCGCCGAGTCGGCCCGGAGGCAGGTCCACGACCTCGACACCGGGCTGGAGGAGGCGGAGGCCGAGGCCAGCCGCACACAGAAGCAGCTGGACACGCTGAACCGGCAGCTCCAGGACGCCCGGAACAGTGTCAGCGCCCACCGGTCCACAGCGCGCGACGCCCGCGCCAGGGCCGACGACCTGCGGAGGCGGGCGGACCGGCTGGACCGACAGGCCGAGGACGCACGGGGCGAGGCCGAGAGGCTGGAGAGGCACGTACTGCGTCTGCTGGCCCCCTCGACCGGGCGGGATGACCACGGCCCCACCGTCATGACCGTCCTCGTCGACCCCTCTGCGCACCCGGCCGGGGCGACGCCGAGCGAAGGTGCGCCGGGGTCCGGCGCCGATCGGGGCGGAACCGGTCAGGGTACGCCGCCACCGCCCGCAACACACGACGACGACGGCACCGACTGGCCACTCGGCGACACCGACGGTACCCAGGACGGCCCGCGGGACGTGTTCGGCCTCGCCGCACCGCCGCCCTGGCTGCCCGGCCTGGACCCCAAGGAACCCACCGGCCCCCTCACCAACGGCAAACCACTCTTCGACCCCAACGGACTGCTCCACCTGCCCTTCCCCGACACCACCGCCCCGACCACCCGCGACACCCCGCAGCAGACCACCGACCAGGGTCCGGAACAGACGCCGGACACCACCCCGTGGCCCGCTCCCCACGCCTGGGGCCAGGGCGCCCCACCCCAGGGCATGCGTGAGGGCCAGTCCTTCGAGTATCCGGGCCAGGGCGCGATGTACCTGTCCCTGGCCATGTCACCGCCGAGCATGTCCGACGAGCAGGCGTCGGTCGTGGACGCCTTCACCGCACCCGGCGGCGCCACCGC
>NZ_JBVMUY010000068.1:0-19096 GCF_055632325.1 Nocardiopsis sp. KDC1DS13DA1 | reverse complement strand
GTCAGGGAAGCCGGAACCAGACGGAAGAAATTCGGTACCGTTCGGAACGAAACCGGTCGGGTGTCGGGTGGGTTCGGTCGGGTGTCGGGTGCGAGGTACCCCCGATACGACTACTTTCATAACATGATTTCCGCATGAGTTTCCGGGGAAGAGTCGGAAGCCCAAAATCGGTTTCCGTTTTTACTTCTGAGCATAGATAACTTCATTATCTAGCTTCATGGAGATGAGAGTTTTGAGAACGTGTATACTCGTCCCAGAAACACGAAAGAGGGGCCCGAGGCGACTAGTCCCGTCAGACCACACCGCCACGAGCCCCCGTACCCCTGGTAGGGGCTCAGCTGCTGCTACAGCTGGGCTCCTACTCAGGACCCCCAGAGAAGACGCTGATCAGCCACACGATGAACCGTCCTACGGCCAACGCTGCTGCCAGGGTCCTGAGGACGTCCTTGACGACCTTCCACCAGGACTTCTTCTCGGGCTCCCTATCCATAGGGCACCTCCTCCACTAGACGGCGTGTTGCCGGGGCGCCGATCGACGCACGTGCAGCCGATCAGGCCACCGTGGAGGAGCGTGGCATTGAATATACCCGAGTTCCGGGCAGTTCTGCGCGCCTCTCGCGCGCCGTGATCCGGGGTGGTTCAGCGCCGCGATCATAATGACCACCTGTAAAATGCACAGGCTTATGCATTCCACCAGGTCAGCGAACTCGAAACGCGCCTGGGCTGGTCCGGTGTCGTGCAGTTCGCGCACAGAAAAGTCGCGCCGGAGCCTCGACCACCACATCCTGGGCGCCGTCGCCCCGCGGGCCTGGAGGGCAGCCAAGCCGCTGGCGGGCAACCTGCATGGCCGACGACGTGCCGGACGCTGATCTCACCCGGTGGGTCTGGCGCGGCTGGGTGCCTTGAGAGGGGTTATCCACAGCCGTGAGGAGGGCCTGGCGGCCGCGCCCGGCGTGGTCGATCCTGTGTGTGCGGCCGGTCCTCCGGCCGCTGGAGCGGGTGACGCAGAACGCCCCCACGCCGACGACGTGGGGGCGTTCGCGTGTGCTCTAGGACTCCCGGAGTACCGAACTCAGGGACTCCCGGAGTTCGGTCTCATCCACGCCGGTCAGCGCGTCGCCGTGCTCCAACAACACCGACACCGCGACACGGATCAGCGTGTTCTCGGTGATGCGCTCACCACCACCGCCAGCGGCCCGCCTGCGGCGCTGGAGGTCACGGCGTAGCTCGGTGAGCGCGGACACCTGGTCCGGCCACAGCAGCGCCTCCTTGCGCTCCAACGCGGCCCACTTGGGACCCTCGACCTTCGGCGTCGTTGCCTTGCCCCGGCGCCGCGGGGCACCCTCCGGAGTCCGGGACTTCCGGACTCGGGGAGTCTGCTCCTGGGCGTGCTCCGAACTCCGGTTCTTCGGATCTTCGGGAGTACCGGACTCCCGAAGTTCGGAACTCCCGGACTTCTTCCTGTTCTTGCTGCGTAGCTCCCGTGCGGGGGCGGGCGGCGGCGGGGCCGGGGTCACCGGCTCGTCGTCGCCGTCGTCCTCGTTGAGGATGTCGTCGAAGCTCAGTCGTGCGCTCATGCGAGGCCGCTCCCGATTCGTCCGAGCGTGCGCTGGAGTTCGGCGCTCACCCTGGACACGTCCTCGCGCATGTTCGCGCCGTACCGGGTGCGCCACTGGTAGATGGTCTTGCCCGCGTCCAAGGAGGCCGGGTAGCCCGAGTACTCCCGGACGAACGAGCGGAAGTAGGGGATGCCCCGGTTGTCCAGCTCCTGGCGGGCTTTGAGCACGGCGTCCCCGCCCGCCCGCGGGTCGATGCGGTTGACCACGGCGGCATAGGGCACGTCGGCCGCCGCGATCAGTTCGGCGGTGCGCTGCGTCGGGGTCCGTGACGGTGACTCGTTCACGAACGGGATCAGCGCGAAGTGCGAGTTCGTCACAACCTGTTCCAGGACGTCGTGCCCCTCCAGCGAGCCGGGGGTGTCGACCAGGATCAGGTCGTAGCGACGCAGCCGCGAGAGCTGGGCCAACTTCTGCGGGTCCAGCTCGTGGGTGACGTCGAATCCGGGCTCGGCGATGCGCTCGACCTCGTCGACGGTGGTCGCCTGCGGGTCGACGTCCACGACCAGGGCGCGCCCGGCCGAGTCGGCGACGGCGGCCGCGAGCGCCATGGTGAGCGTGGACTTGCCCGCGCCGCCCTTCTGCGAACACACGGCCACGATCCAGGACGCGGCATCAGGCTGGGACATGGTGACTCCTCATCACTCCCCCGTTCGGTTGGTTGGCCAGGTCAGCCTACGGGAGCTATCCAGGAGTCTCGGAGTACCGGACATTCGGAGTCACGTACTCCGGGAGTTCGGTAGTTCGGTACTGCGGTCGGCCGCAGTCGTGTTCGCTTCGGACCCGAAAGTGCGGTGCTCCGCAGTCCAGTCCGAGAGACTGCGGAGCACCGCACTTCGACGTTTGCGCAGGTCAGAAGGTAGACCAATTTCGCGGATCCGAGTGGTCTACCAACCCCGCCCGATTCCGTCCCTGGTGTCCGGTCCTGGCCTCCGGTAAGCCCCGGCTAGCGGAAGTCAGCGCACGCAAGTCCGAACACGACAAAGCCCCCGCAACGATCCGTTGCAAGGGCGATGGAACTACCAGGGCTCGGCGGTGATCCGCATCCGGCGGCCGTCGATCACGACCACGGCCAGAGCCTGGTCGGATCCCAGGCCCCCCGCGTCCTCGACCGAGATCGAGGCGCCGTCCGCCCGCAGGGCGGAGATGATGCGCAGGATCAGGTCGTCGCCCGGCTCGCCCAAAGCCAGGAGGTCACGCCAGTCCTCGGTCATAGTGCCTCCCGCGAGGGGGTGGTGTCGGTCGTGGCCTTGACCAGGTTGGCGTAGCGCTGCTGGGCGGCCTGGCGAGACTTCTTGCCCAGGACCTGGGCGATGCGGTCCCAGGACGCCCCGGCGTCACGGGCGGCCGCGATGCGGTCGCGCTCCAGGACGTCGACCTCGCGTCTGCGGTCACTGACGGCCGCCAGGGCGTCCAGTGCCTCGGTCAGCTTCGTCATCGTCGGCTCCTCTCGTGTCAACGGGTTGTTGACGGTTTATCACCGGCCCCGGGTGACCGGGGCCGGTTCGGTCTCATCGGTCAGTGCCGGTCCCGGAGCACGGCCAGGACCAGGTCGATAGAGGCGGGGATGCCCTCGACGTCGGCCGGACGGTGCACAACCTGGGAGACCTGACCGGTGGGAAGGTGGCACACCCGCACCACCCAGCGCCCGCCGGACTCCTGGAACGCCTGCCCCATCAGGTCGGGTGAGGCGGTCCACATCACGGCCCGCACGTGCGGACCGGACGGGGAGTGTGGGTGGATCCTCGTGTCGGGGTGGTCCTCGATGATGGCCTTGAGCTTGTTCTCCAGAGCGCTCACGCTGAGGTCTCCTCCATCTGAGCGAGGGCACGGCGGCCCACCCGGGAGGCCACGATCGCGGCGACCATCAGGGCCGTCGCGGCGACGGTGAGCACGACCAGGAGCACGCCGGTGGACGCGAGGATCAGCGCGCCGATGGCAAGCCAAAGGCCGTGCCAGTCCTGGTCCATCCGGTATCCGCCCGTCCCGAGCGAAGGGTTGTCGTCGTGGCCGGGGCGCGGCACACCGAGCCGGGCGAAGCCCGTCTTTCCGATCGCCTCGTAAAGGCCGGCGGCCGTGACCCGGCGGTCGAACCAGTAGTGCGACCAGGCGGTGAAGACCACGAACGCGGCGACGGCGGGCCAGGCGACGGTCGCGCCGGTCAGGGCGACGACCAGACCGGCGGCCGCGAGCTGGAAGACGACGACGACGGCGACGTGCTTGGCGCACGCGAGGCGGCCGGTGTGGTCGCAGCGGCCCTTGTCGGCGGCCCACTGGCTCGACTGGAAGGGGTGGTCGGCCAGGTTGTGGGCGGCCAGGAGCGGGAGGGCGAGTCCTCCCAGGAGCGCGAGATCGACGGTCTGCATGGGCTGTCCTCTCAGATGGAAAACCTAGGAACCTAGGCCAGGGGTCGCGGTTCGGCCCGGCGACCCCCGGCGGGGTGGGGGTCAGCTGACGTGGCGGTGGCCGGTGCGGGTGTGGGCCTGGACGTCGACGGCGTACATCCGCGTCCCGCCCACGTGCACGTCGCCGGTGGTCGACTCTGCGGTGACCAGGCCGGGACCGGCCGCCAGGACGGTGAGGTTGCCCGTGTCCGAGCGGGCGCGGGTGAGCCCGTCGGCGCGCTCGATGGTGATGTGGCCGGTGACGGAGGTGGCGTGCGCCTGGGTGGTGCGGCCCTGGGTGACGATGTTGCCGGTGCTGGTGGCGGCGGTGACGCTGTGCGCGGTGCCCGCCAGGAGCACGTCGCCCGTGGTGGTGCGCAGCGAGACCTCGTCGAAGTTGCCGTTGAGCGCGGCCTCGCCGGTGCCCAGGGTGGGTGCGCTCACGCTGGACCCGGCGGGGACGCAGGCGGTGACGCGGACCGGGTCGGTCTTGCGAACGTTGGGGTTGATCTCGAAGCCGTTGATGATGGTGCGGCCGCCGCTCATCACGATGTCGCCGTCGCTGACGACGACGTTGCCGCGGGCCTGGATGCCGTAGACGGCCAGCCCCGAGGCGGTGGTGGGCGGGGCGGGCACGGTGATCGTCCACCGGTCGCCGACCCGTTCGGCGCGGACTCCGTCGACGACCTTGGCGGGACCGGTCACCTGGACGCTGGCCTCACTCAGACCGGGGACGGCGGTGACGGCCAGGTCGACGGAGCGGGCGTCGATGGCCAGGGTGATGGGGCCGGTGGCGGGGGTGGTGTCGGTCATGCGCTGCATGGACTGTCCTCTCGTTCGTGGGCGGACCGGGTGGTCCCCGCACCGCCCACCCCTTCCGAGGTGGGCGGCACGGGCGCCTGCGGTCAGCGGCGCCACCACGGGACGCCCGCCGCCTTGGCGGCCTGTTCGGCGTCGATGACGGCCTGGTTGGCCTCCAGGTAGGCGTCGGTCTCCTCGCGGTCGCGCTCAAAGACGTCCTCCAGGACGTCCTTGGCGGCCTCCAGGTCGTTCACGGCCTGGCGCTGCTTCGGGGTGAGTCGGATTCGCATGCCCGTTCTCCTCCTGGTCGTGGTCGCGGGGGGTTAGCCGAAGGTGACGCCGCCGTGGATGGTCCCGGCCTGGATGGTGGCGGTGCCGGTCTGGATCTCGGTGGAGCCGTCGGTGTAGGTGATGGTGGTGACGCCGTCGACCGTCTCGACGCTCTGGATCTCCTTCGCCATGCCAACTCCTTAGGAAGCTAGTTTCTGTCAACTTCTTGTTGACGTATCGATCATGGCACGCCCCGTAGCCGAGCGTCAACACGTGATTGACAAAAAATAGGGACCCGCTGGTGGGGTCCCTCGTTCACGCTGGTCAGCGCCGGATCAGTAGCCGCGTGACCTGAGCCACTCGTCGACAGCGGCCGCGACGACGTTCTGACGCACCGACGTGAGCCCGTGGTCCTCGCGGTAGAGCGCCATCCGGCGATGCAAGAGAAGGTCCTCGGGCACGGCCACGTTGAGCTGGCGGCGCCGGTCCGGCGGCACGGCGGCGATCTGCTCCAGGGTCATCGCCTCGGGCACCCCGCCCGGGGGCACCGCGGGCACGCCCTTCGTCTCGTGGTCCTGGCGCTGGTCCTCGGGGTCGGTCGTCATGGGCCGAAGCATGCCACGAACCGAGGTTCCTAGGCATCTAGGAACCCCGCCCGGGGGTGCTACCGGGCGGGGTTATCCGTCACGTTCCGTGGTCTAAATGGCGGGGAGTGGTCGGGGTGTGCCGGACACGATGACGCGGGCCCCTACGGTGCGTGACCTGCGATTCCGTGTTCGGACCGCGCACGGCCGTGCCGGTGTGCCGACCGTGCCGCGAAGAGGTGTTTGCGCAGGTCACCCCCCGGCACAGCGGGTGTGCCGGGGGGTGTGCCGTAGGTGTGCCGGTGTGCCGGGTCGGCACACCGGCCGTGCCGGGGTGTTCCGTCACCGTCGGTAGCGCTCGGTGCCCTTCTCGATGGCTTCCCGGCGCCAGCCGCGGGCGCGTCCCTGGCCGGTCTGGAACGGGCCGGGCTCGCGCTCGATGCCGTGCTCGCGGAACACCTTGGTCACGTCGAAGTCCATCAGCCCGAGACGCTCGGAGGCGACCTCGAAGAACATCTCCGAGGGCAGGCCCTTGAACCCTTCGGACATCTCCAGTGCCAGCGCCAGGACCTCGGGTATGTCCCCAGCTTCGCCCTGGGCCTGCTGGTCGGCGGCTCCATCCTCGGTCTGGGACCACGGTGCCCGGTCCGGCAGCGCCTTGACCGCCTTGTCGTTGACCAGCCAGGTCTGGATCGGGGTCGGGCCGTAGCCTCCCAGGTAGCCCAGGCCCCTGTCGTCCCGGTGGATGTGCTGGGGGCCGTAGTCGGCATCCTCATCCAGCGCGACCCGGGCATGCTCGGGGGCCTTGACCCGCAGGCAGAACAGAGCGTCGACGTTGGCCTTGATCTGGGGGTGGATCCCGGGCGCGTCCCCGGAGGTGGTGGGGTACTGGGTGCACCAGCGCAGCACCACACCACGGGACCGACCCAGCGAGCTGATGTCGATCAACTGCTGGATCATCTCCTTGTCCCGCAGGCTCAGCACGACGCGGCCCTCGTCGACCACGACCGAGATCATCGGGCCGTCCCAGACGGTGATGCCGCGCCGCTCCATATCGAGCATGCGGCGGTGCATCTCCGCAGACAGCTCGGCGACCACGTCCTTGATCTCGTCCCGGCCGACCGCCACGCGGCACTTGCCGCGCCAGATCACCGACTCCTCGCCCTTGCCGTCGATGTAGACCAGGTGGTCCTTGCCCGAGGCGACGATCCGCGCCATGTAGGAACGCAGCGCCCAGCTCTTGCCGGATCCGGACGCGCCGCACACCACCATCCGGGCGTCGTCGGGGATGGAGACGACCTCAGCGGTGTCCACGTCCACGCCCAGGCCCTCGCGGTCGGGCGCCCAGACGGTGTCCAGTTCACGGCGTCGGGTGCGGATGCGCATCTGGACGCGGTCGCCCTGGCCGCCCGGGTTGATCTGGAGGAGGGTCTCGTCGGGCACCGCCAGCAGCGCGCGGACCTGGTCGGCGGACCCGACCAGCTTGGCCGGGGTCCACTTCCCACCCAGGTCCAGCGGAACCAGCAGTCCGGACTCATCGGCCGTGGGGGTGCCGGGCACGATGTCGGACATCCCGCGGCCTCGGGCCAGTTCGTCCCAGCGGGTGAGCCGGTCCAGGAGCGCGGCTTCCTCGGGGGTCGCTCCGATGATCGAGGCACCCACACCTCGACCCCGACGACCGCCGTCGCGGGGTTCGGGGACCTTGACCTTCGGCGGGGCGGACTCAGTGTCGCGGTACACCCACCCGTGCCAGGCCAAGTACCCGTAAGTGATCGGCCAGGCCGCCAGCGTCCACCACGCCCCGGCATCCAGCGCCAGCCACGGCGGGAGTGCCACCAGCCCGGTCGGCACGGCCAGGCACACCAGGCCGCGCCGCGCCCTGGCCAACCACGCCTTGCCAGTGATGGAAGTCTCGGAGACCTCGCGGGGCATCTGCGGGGCCGCGATCGAGGCCGTGGCCACGGAGCCACGCTTCCCGGACTCACGGGCGAGCTGGTTGAGCTGCTTGGTGTGGGAGATCTGGGCCTTGCGGATCTCCTCCGCACGCGCGGCTTCGGCTCGGGTGCGGATGTGCTCCTCCAGGTCCTCGGCCCTAATCCACTCGGCGGCGGTCTGGGCGTGCTGGGCCAGCCCGCGGCGGGCGTAGTAGGCGCTGGACACCCCGGCCTGGGCCAGGTGGGCGCGCACCACAGGACCGACCGGGCGGCGGTTGGCGCGGCGCGGCCGGCGGGGACTGCGGGCGGGCGCGGACTCCTTCGTCTGCTCCTGGGCGTCGTCGACGACCGGTCCCTCGCGCTCGGGCTCGGGGGTCTGGTCGTGGGTGGGCTGGTGGATCTGCTCACGGGTCGGCGCCAGCGGGGGGAGCTGCTGCGTCATCGGCTCTCCGAACTCGGGGTCATCGTCCTGGGTCTGGTCAGCGCGACGTAGACGGTCGGTCTCGGCCGCCAGCTCAGCGGCGATGCGCTCGTAGCGGCGCACCTCCTCGCTCACCGGCGCGGACTCCTCCCACGTCACTCCGTAGGCGGGCTCCTGGCCGTGGTCCTCGTTGGGGTGCTGCATGATGGGTTCTGCCTTTCCTGTGTCTGGAAGCTCGGGGTAGGCAAGGGGCGCCCGGTCACTCGGGCGCCCCGCTTGTGTTTCAGCCGCCGAACAGGGCGGTCACCGCGGCGACGGACACCTCTGCGCCGCCGCCATGGATGGCGTGCACGACCTCGCCGACCGCGCCAGTGGAGCCATGCGCCGCGACGGGCGCGATGACCAGCGCGTAGACGGCGGCCTTGTTGTAGGTGCGGTCGAAGAACAGGTCCGCGATGGTGGCGATCAGCGCCAGGGCCGCGATGATGCCCATGACCATCGCGACCGGCAGCGGCGCGTTGACCAGGCCACCGATCCACTCCAGGCCGGTGCCGAACCAGCCGGAGAGCATCACGCCCCAGGCTGAGGCGTACAGAAGCATGGAGCCCATGATCGCGATGGGCAGCACGATCCACGCCGACCAGGACCAGCCGGACAGGCGCTTGTTCAGGTACCAGGCCGCGACGAACATGGCGACGGCCAGCCAGCCGTAGATGTCACCCACGGTTTCTCCCTCTCAGGTCTCGTTCTCGAACTCGGGGGTCGCACTGCTGCGCGTCGGTTCCTGCGTCACCAGCTCGCGGCCTCACTGGTCGCGGCACCGGTTCGCGGGGCACCTTCGGAGCGGTGCCAGAGCCCTCCAGCACTCCGTCTGGGGGGCTGTGGCACCCGCCGAAGCGGGCGGGGTGGGCACCCTGGGCACCACCAGGTCAGCGGGGGTGCCCAGGGTGGGGTGGTCAGGACGTCGTGGGCGGGGTGGGCAGGTGGCGGGTCACCGTGCGGCGGGACAGACCGGTGGCCTTGGCCAGGGCGCTGATGGACACCTGGCGACCCTCGTTCTCGAAGTCCTTGAGCGCGGTCAGGACGGTCTGGCGGTTGCGCTGGGCCTCGGCCGTGGCGTGGTGGGCACCAGGGGTGGGCACCCTGGGCACTTGCTGGTCAGCGGGGGTTCCGATCGGGGTCGGGGACATGGTGCGCACCTGGGCGAGAGCGGCGCCGAACCCGGCGGGCGGCTCTGGGTCGCTGATGCTGGAGGCATCGTTGGGCACGGCCGGCAGTGCGAACCCGGCCCCCTGTCGGTAACCGACCGCCCTGTCGTGGCGGATGATCTCCAGCGCCACCGTGTGCTCGGTGCGCGCCTCGGCCAGCTCCTCGGTGCCCCGACGCTCGATGTCGGCCAGCCGCTCGGCGTGCTCCTGGGCGGCCTCGGCCTGCTCGATCTCGGCCAACTCCTGACGGTAGGCCAAGTCCCGGCGGCGCTTGGCCAGGTCCCGGCGCTGGTCGTCGGTCAGGTCCTCGGAGAACTCAGCGGCGCGGCGCTCTTCGGCCTGGGCAGCCTCGACCTCCTGGCGCTGGACGTCCTCCTCCTGGGCCGCCCGGCGTGCCCGGTCGGTGAGCGCGAGGTGCCACAGGGCCTTGGCCACCAGCGGCACGACCCCCAACAGCGCCACCGCTGGGGCGATGGACCAGCTGTGCATGCCGACCGCCACGGCCGCGATCGCGGCAACGGTCCAGCCGACCACGGTGGCCATGCGGGTGTGGGAAGGGCTGTTCCAGGCGATGGCCACGGCCGCGACCACGGCCAGGTCCAGGACCAGGCCGGGGGCGATGCCCACATACCAGGGGCCAGGGATCATGTCCGCGATCGACCAGACGCTCCAGGCCAGGGACAGCACGGAGGGGACAGTCGCGGCCGCGATCGTGACACGGCCAGGGGTCAGACGCGACCGGCGTTCGGCCGGGGCCTTCCCAGAATCCAGGGTTGGAGTGGTGTGTGACATGCTGTGACTACTCCTTGTTCAGCAGATACGGGGAGTGAAGCCCTCGGTTCGGTTCGTCGCTGTGACCGGGGGCTTCGTCATGTCGACGGTCGACCAACCTTGTCGGCTTGTCGGCTGGCCTACAAGGATGAGAACACAGATGCCCCTTCGAGCGCAAGAACCTTGTAGGCAAACCTGCAAGGTGTGTATGGTGTGGGCATGGACGAATACACCACTGACGCCAGGCCCATACAGGTACGAATCGCTGATGACCTGCGAGGAAAGATCTCCCGGGGCGAACTCGCTCCCGGTGACAAGCTGCCCTCGATCGACTCACTCCGGTCCCGCTACAAGGTGAGCGCCGCCGCTGTGCGGGGGGCTCTCGACCTGCTTCGCCAGGAGGGCGCGATCATCTCGCGCAAGGGGAGCGGAAGCTACGTTCGCGAAGCTGTGAGCGTCCGCCGTTACGGGATCGACCGGTACCGCCGCTCAGTGTGGTCCGGCGAACAGCCTCGGGCTTTGCTCGAAGCCGAAGCAGGAAGCCAGGGCAAGACCGTTACTCAGGAGACCGAGAACGACACTGTTCCCGCCCCTACCTGGGTATCCGACCGGCTCTTGGACGTCTCCGAGGGTGACCCTGTACACGTCCGGCGCCGGGTCACTCGACTCGATGGCGTGATCAACCAGTCCGCCGACTCGTACTTTTCCGCCGCGCTCGGTGAAGAGCACCCGGAGATTGTGCGTGGCGAAGGGAAGGGTGGCCACATCGCGAGGGTCAACGCCATCAGCCGCGTGGAGGACATCCAGGAGGAGATCAGCTCACGGATGCCGACTGGCCCTGAAGCCTCTCGGCTGGAGATCCCGCCTGGTACCCCAGTCGTGGAGGTGATCCGTACCTACCACACCGAGCGGGGGCCTCTCGATGTCACCCGGTTCGTCATCCGTGCTGACATGTGCCGCTTCGACTACCGCTTCCCTGTTCCCGACTAACCCAGCCTCCGGGCGCTCCGTGGACGGACAAAAGAAAGCGGACGCCCTAACGGGCGACGCCTCAACCGTGACCAGCGAACAGGGCATGTACCCGCTCGGGCACGACGGTCCCGGGGAGGCAAAGAAAAGCACCCGGGGGCATCTGCGCACGCCCCCGGGTGGTCACCTACCAGGGCAGATAGGTACCGACAGGATGACACACCCCAGAGAAACGGCGATCGAGCTGGCGATGCGGCACGGGTGGGAAGTCATGCCGCTGACGGGGAAGGGACCGGTGGCCAACTGCCGGGCCTGCCGAAACGCCGACCACCACGGAGCCGACTGTCCGTGCTCGACGACGTGGTGCCACGGGTTCTACGCGGCCACCGCCAACCCGGACACCCTCGACTGCCACTGGCCCCACGACGCGGACGGCGTCGGCATCGCGACCGGCGCGTCCGACCTGGTCGTCGTCGACGTCGACGGCGAGGCCGGGCACGAGTGGGTCACCAGCCTGGCGCGTCGGGGCGTGCTCACCCCCACGCTGATGATGCGGTCCAGCTCCGGGGCCGGCTACCACCTCTACTACCGGGGCCACATGCGCTCCCGGCCTCTGCGGCTGGCGCCCACCCACCCCCGCGCGGGCACGGCCGACGACATCCCCGTGGACATCAAGTCCGAGGGGTCGTACGTGCGGTGGACCGGCGCCGTCGCGACCGACCGGCCGATCGTCGACGTCCCCGAGGGCCTGGGCGACGTCCTCGACGACCGCCAGCAGCGGCTCGACACCGCGCGCGCGGCGGTCACCCGCTCGACTCCGATCCGCCCGGCCGGGCCGGGGCGGTGCGTGCACTCCCCCAGCTACCTCGACCGCGGTGTCCAGATGGCGGCCGAGACGATCAGCCACATCGACCCGTCCGGAGGCGGCGTGCACTCCCAGGTGTACGGGGCGTTCCGGGGCATCGTGCGGCGTCACGCGGACACCTGCGGGCGCGACTGTGTCAGCGAGACGCAGCTCGACGTCCTGTTCGCCGCAGCCCGCCAGCTCGGCGAACGCGACGTCGACGTCCGGAAGGCGTGGGACAACGCGCTCAGCGAGTCCGGGCTGGAACCGCGGTTCTGCACGCGGACGTCTCGGTAGCGAGACACCACCGCGTCGTGGTCCCCGACCTGGCGCAAGTCCTGTAAACAAAGAAGACCGCCGACCTGCTGAGACCTGGATTCCTCAGCAGACCGGCGGTCCACGACCCCGGGGTTGCCGCCCCGGAGCCACAATCGAGAGTCAGCCTGAGCGGGCACAACTCCACGTAGCAAGTCCAGTGTAGCCACCTGCACGGACTGAGGACCGCCCGCCACGGTGACTCTCTCCTATCCGAGGAGAGACCTTGTCCGACCAGACCGCTGATGTGGTCCCGTTCCCCCGCACCCGACCCCAGGTCATTCGGGAAACCGACATTGAGCTCTACGACGAGCTACGGGAGATCCTCCCTCGCCTGGGCGACGTCTACCACCGAGACGACGTGCTCTGCACCGTCGCCGTCACCACCAAGCGGGGCGTCACGAAGGCACGCATCCGGGATCTGACCAGCGATGCCCTGCGAGCCTTCCTCCACAACCGACTCGACGTCATCGCGTTCACCAAGCCCGACAAGGACGGCAACCGGGACACCTACCGGGCGGTGATCCCTGGGGGCATCGCCGCGATGCTGTGCGGGGACACCGACAAGACGGTCTCCGAGTTGACGGGGACTGCGACGCACCCTCTGGTCATGCCGTCCGGCGAGCTCGTCACCGCCAGCGGGTACCACGAGGAGACCGGGCTCTACCTCACCCCGCACGTGTCGAGCGTGACCGTCCCCGAGACGCCCACACCAGAGCAGATCACTGAGGCGGTCACCCTGGTCACCACCGTGTTCGGTGACTTCCCCTGGCTCGACTCGGCATCCTTCGCGGCCTACGTCGGCATCCTCCTGGCGCCCGCTCTCCGCTGGATGGGCGGTGGGATCTCCTGGCGCGTCCCGGCCCCCATCATCAGCGCCAACCAGCCAGGGGTAGGCAAGACGGCCCTGTGCAAGGTGTTCGCGGCCCTGTACGGACAGCACAACGCCACCTGGCCCGCCTACTCCGATGAGGAGCTGGAGAAGCGGCTCACGACCGCGATGCGCGAGGCCGTGGAGCCCGTGATCATGTTCGACAACGTCGCCAACGGCATGACGATCAACTCGACGGTTCTCGCCCAGTTCATCACCCAGGAGATGTGGCGCGCTCGCATCCTCGGGACCAGTACCGGGATCTCCGTTCCGGTGACGAAGCTGGTCGTGCTCAACGGCAACAACATCAAGCCCGCCTCGGACATGAAGCGGCGCGCCCTCCCCGTGACCTTGCGGTACGAAGAACGGCATCCCGAGAAGCGTGACCCTGACGACTACGCCGTTGGTGACCTTGAGGTCTGGCTGGACTCGCCTGACAATGTGCAGCGCCTCATGGCGGCACTCCTCACCATCATCCGAGGCTGGATCGCAGACGGAGCGCCACGGCGGCCGGTGCGGATGGCGTCCTTCGGCTCCTGGGCATCGGCGACCGCCGGTCTCCTCGACTGGGCAGGCATCCCCGGGTTCCCCGACTCCTGGGGAGACACCATCAGCCAGGAAGACGGCGAGTGGGCGGAGTTCTTCGAGATGTGGGAGAAGACGATCGGGGACAAGAAGGTCACCGCCCGAGACGTGCTGACCTCCTTCCCCTCCGAGGCACTGCCGCCCGGCGCGACCACAGTCTCGGGGCAGGCATCCCCGCGCAAGCTCGGAACCGTGCTGTCGGCCAATGAGGGCCGGTGGATCGGCGGATACCGCCTGGTCGGCAGCATCAGTAGGGGACGGGCCTACTACCAACTAGAGGTCTCCGAGGAAGAGAACCAGGAGTAGCTCTCCCTCACGCCACCGCGCCCCCCGGTGGTGGATTACCGCGACAGGTAATCCACCACCGGGGGGCTTCGTTGTGCTGCTTGTGGTGGATTACCCACCCCGTAATCCACCCCTCAGCACCCCTAATCCACCACTAACCCACCACCTAATCCACCACTCTTGACCTGGGAAAACACCTGCTGGGGTGGATTGGTGGATCACTTCTAGCTACCCGCCGTTGCGCGCGTGCAGGCGTGCGCGCGTGATCGCCTGCGCGTATGAACACCTATATGTAATCCACCAATCCACCACCAAGACACATTTCTGCAGGTCAGAGCACTAACAAGCGTGGTGGATTAGTGGTGGATCACTTCACGTTTCCGCAGGTCAGGAGTGGTGGATTACTCACGGAGGTAATCCACCACCCTCCGAACACCGACGAGAGACCCAAGGCAGAGTTCGCCCCCGGGTGCTTTTCTTGACCCACCCCGGGGCCGTCGTGCCCGAGTCCCGACCTGGCGTGTGTGCTGGTCACGGCTAAGGCGTCGCCCGTCAGGGCGTCCGCTTTCTCCTTCCCGCCGACCGGTTGCCCCGTAGGGCCGCGTGTGTGAGGGCGGCCAGCTTGACTGTGTACAGGTAAAATCGGCGGATTTACCGGGTTCGATCCGGCCGGGGTTCTGGCGCGTGCCACGGAAGGTGCGCGCGTCCCGCATCGCGCCGGGTTCCCGGTCGGCTTCGAGGGGTCCAGGGGGCGCGGAGCCCCCTGGTACCACCAGACGGCCACCAGGCGCCCGCTGCCGGGCAGGGGGTGGGCGGGAGTCCTACAGGCCCAGTTCGGGGCCGGAGCGTTCAGTGGCGCGCTGAGCGGATTCTTGTTGGGCGCGCTCGTGGTGCTCGCGCTGCTGCTGCTCGATCTGCTGGCGGCGGTGGTCTCGCTCGGCCTGTTCGCGCTGGCGGCGCTCGGCGTCCTCGCGCTCGATTTCCCAGACCATGCGCCGCTGGTATTCCTCCACGTCCATGTCGCGGATCCGCGCGGCGTCGAGTCCGTCCCGGGAGGGGCCGGGCGGGGCCTGGATGCGGTGCTCGTGCTGTGGCTTGACGTGTCCGTACCGCCCGGTGGATGCCTGGAGGGCGTGGCGGGAGATCAGGCCGTCCAGCTCGGCCTCCTCCATCCGGTGAAGCTCCCCGAGGGTCACGCCCTGGCGGACGGCGATCTTTTCCGCTCGCGAGAGCCTGGTCTCGTGCTGGTGGCGGTCCCGGTCGGTGTGGGCCTGGGCCAGGTCAGTGCGGATCGCGTCCTGGTGCAGCCGTTGAACCTCGTGCTGGAGCCGCTGGCGTTCGTCGCTGACGTTGTTGATCTGCTCGCCCAGGGCGTCGCGCTCGGTCTGGGCCGTGCCCTTGGTGGTGCCCTCGAACAACAACGCCACACGGCCCTTGTTGGCGCGCTGTTCGGCCTGGTGGTAGCGCTCGCGCATCCCGGGCAGCATCGCCTCCAGGGCGGCCGCGCGCTCGCGCAACTCCTCGATGCGCGGGGTGGCCTGTTGGCGGGCGGGGCCACGTCCGGCGCGCGCGTCCTCGCGGCTGAGCGGCGCCCACGGGGTCGGGGCCTGGTCGGTGCGCGCGGACTCGGTGGCGCGGCGCTGCACGCCCTGGTCCAACTCCTTGCGGCGCTCGTGATTCCCGGCGAGTTCGTCGAGCACCATGTCCTCGGGCTCGTCGGTCAACGTGTTCGCGTACGCGGAGATCGTGCGGTGCAGGGCCTCTTCGTCGGTGCGGGCCTCGCCCAACCGGGCGCGGACGGCCTCCGGTTCGACTTGGTTCGCGGGCAGGTACAGGTCGACCCGGTCCTTGGCGCGGCTCATGGCGGGGTAGAGGCTGTGGGCGTCGGCTCCCAGTCCATGTACGTGAGCGCGGTCGACGGTCAGCCCCTGGGCGGAGGCGACGGTGATGGCGTAGCCGTGGGAGAGGGCGCCCTTGCTGATCTGGTCGGGGCGGATCCACGCCTGTTCGGTGCGGCCGTCGTGACGCCACTCGATGTGCGCGCCGCGGCGGGCGTCGACCTCGACGACGACACCACGGAACCCGTTCAGCACATCCGTCTGGGACGCGTCGCGTCGGGACCGGTAGTCGTTGTGGCGGACGCGCACCTGGTCTCCGGCCGCGAGGTCCAGGCGGTGCCCTCCGGGTAGGTGGTAGGACACATCCTTGCTGGTCAGGTGTCCCTGGGTGCGGGCGGACGCCCGGATCCTGGTGTTGAGCGCGGTGACGTCGGCGTTGGTGGCGGCCATGACCACCAGACGCTCGACGGCCTGGTGGGGGTCGGTGTACCGCTTGCGGTCGTCGGTCCAGGCGGCGGTGATCTGGGCGTGTGCGGCGTCCACGTCGACGGGGGCGTGCACCATCCCCTTCTCGCCCCACAACGCCAGGGCGGAGCGGCGCGCGCCCTCGCGCCAGGCGTTGAGGGCCTTGCGGTCGACCTTGCCGCGCTGGCGGCGGTTCTCGGTCAACGTCTGGCCCTTGACGATCTCGTGGACGCGGGCGAAGCCGCCTCCGGCTCCGACTGCGCGGGCCTGCATCGGGTCCCCGATGCCGACGATTTTCGTCTTGGTGCGGTTGGCCTCGGCGACGATCTTCGCCAGGGCGCGGTCGTCGATGGTGGCGGCCTCGTCGAGGACCAGGACGTCGACACCCTCCAGGCCACGCCCGGACTCGATCCGGTGGACGAGTGAGGCGACGGTGCCCGAGTCGATCCCGGCTTCGGCGCGAAGGCCGGCCGCGGCGACGGCGGCGTTCGCGGCGCCCTCCACGCGGTATCCGGCCGACTCCCAGATGGTGCGCGTCGCGCTCATGATCGTGGTTTTCCCGGCTCCGGCGGTGCCGATGACGGCGTCGATCCCGTGGGTGACGAACGTCAGGCGCAGCACGACCTTGCGCTGCTCGTCGGAGAGCTTGAAGCCCTTCTTGCGTTCCCAGGCGTGCATGGAGCGCAGGATCGTCTTGAAGTGCACGGACGCGGAGAGGTCGTGCCGCCGTTTGGTCGCGGACTCGACCAGCATGGTCTCGGCGTCGATGATGTCGGCGCTGGTGTACCGGTCCGCATGGGTCATGTGCGACGCCCCGCCCACAGGCAGGCGGACGGCGGCCTCGTGGTCCAGGACGGCGTCGGTCAGCGTGTCCAGTTCCTCGCCCGAGGCGAGGCCGTGCTCGCACGCTTCCGCGACGGCCGCCATGATCTTCGCCCGGCTGGCCACCTTGTCCTTGCTGGTGACGCCGTGCTCGGGGTCCCACACCCTCGCGGCCAGGGCCTCGATGTCCGGCGGCCCCACGGGGCCGGGTCCGCGCGGGCCACGCCCGTGGGTGGGCTCACCCGGTTCGCGGCCCTCCAGGGCGGCCAGGACCAACGCCTGGGGCGTGTAGCCCATGCCCCGCGCCCGCTCGGCCCACGACTCCCGCTCCTGGGCGCGGGTGGAGGAGACCTTGGCCTGGGCGGTGCGGCGTGCGGCCGCCCGCTTCTGCTCACCCGTCGCGCCGTCTCCGGCCTCGGCCAGGGCCTGGGCCTGACGGCGGGAGAACGCGGTCTTGACCTGGTCGGGGACGCCGACCAGGTCCCACCGCCCGGAGACGGCATCGCGCTCGAAGGTGAACCCGAACTCGGAGGTGAGCATCCGGCGCTCCAGGGCGCGCTGCATCTCGCCCATTGTCGCGGCGTGCCGCATCAACTCACGCCCGCCGGCCGCGACCGTGCGCCATTGGCCATCCACCACGGAGCGGCCCATCACCGACATCATCACGTGGGTATGGGTGTGCGGATCCCCGGGAGCCCCGTCGACGGGCCGGGCGGTGCGGTGCTTGGTCGCCGTAGCGATCAGCCCCGTGGTGTCGACGCGCTCGGCGGACTGGCCGTCGCCGTGGTGGCCGGTCATGGAGTAGGCCACCCACCGCTCGACGTGGCGCATCGTCTCGGCCACGGCCTGGTCGTGGATCTGCTCCATCCTCTTGGCCATCTCGGGCGGGGCCATCGCCTGGACGATGTCGACCTTCCTGGGGCGGGTGAAGGTGATGTCGTAGCCGCGGGTGCCGATGTCCACGCGTTCGTCGGCGTGGTCCAGGGCGTGCGCCAGCTCGTTCTTGTCGTAGACCTCGACCAGGTCGACACCGGCCGCGGTCGCCACCCTGGACAGGTCCCCGACCGGTGCCCGGTGGTGTTCGCCGTCGCGGACCAAGCCGCGCTCCAGTCGGGCGAACCGCTTCGTCGACCAGCCGCTCTCCTTCAACAGCTCGGCCGGGGTGAGGCCGCGCGCGTCAGCGGCGGCCTGCACGGCTTCCACGAGCGGCCGGGCCGGGAGCTGGGCGTCGGGGGCGACGGCGGTCTTGAACTTGATCAGCCGCTTCCCGGTGCGCGGGTCGCGTCCGGCCATCACCTGGCGCACGCCCTCGATGTCGGCCTCCGACTCCAGGGCCGTGCCGGGGGTGAGGTCGAACTCCTTCCACCCGCTCCCGAGGCGCACGATCGGGTCGTGGGAGTCGATCGCGAGGCGGTAGTCGACGGCGACGTCGGCGGCGCGGATCTCGTCGGCGCCGCACTCCAGGGACAGGCGGTAGTCGGCCTGGGCGGCGGTGCGGATGGGGGTCACCATCACGCCCACTCGTCCACCTCCACCCGCCTGATTCGTGTCTGTTCACCCGGTATCGGGTGGTTTGTATCGCTGCTGCGATACCTGCGTACTCACGCTGTTGAGTAGCTTAATAGGTAGGATCATCGGATGTTTTAGGTAGGTAGTGGTTTTCGGGCTGGATCTGAGGTCGGTCGGTTGGTCGAAAACCTGGGTGCCGGGTGTCGTGCTGACGGTTGGATGGTGGTCGTGGAGGACACCTTCGAGCACGACCAGGAGGACACGGCCCACCAACCGCGGCCGCGCCGCAGGGGCGCGTCGACGGACGCGCTGCGGGCGGCGCTGGACTGCCCGGCCGGGCGCGGTCCGGCGCACTGGGCCGGGCGGAGACCGGAGCGCGACCTGGGGCCGGTGGACGTGGCAGGCGACCCGAGTGGTCTGCGTCTGCCTCCAAAGCCCTGGCTCGGTGGCGCGGCATCAGCATGATCTGGAAACACCTTCTGATCCCCTCTGATACACCGTGCGTCCGCACAAAACCGCAAACCAGGCTTCTTAAGTTTTTGTGGAACGCCGTTTGATCAGCTCAAATCGCCTACGGCCGGGGCTGGTCTTCCTCAGCTCGTTG
>NZ_JBVMUY010000067.1:0-153468 GCF_055632325.1 Nocardiopsis sp. KDC1DS13DA1 | reverse complement strand
TCAGCAATTGGGGGGTGCTAGAACCCTGATCAACAACCAAAACAAGAAAACCCGCACCACTTTTTCACCGAACACCGGCACAGATTCCGGACATCGGCTCGACGCACCCCGCCTCCCTCGGCGCTCCCCGCCCCTGGACGTGCCGGCCGTGGCTCCACGCTCCTCCCGCCTACTCAGGCGCGGGGCGTGACTCCTCCTCGCCTACCGCCCCGTCGCTGCCACGACTCCGGAGCCGCGTAGCGCGCGCTCGGCGCTCCCCTCCCTGCGGTTCTGGGTCTGAACACGCGGAAAAGCCCGCACCATGCGGCGCGGGTTCGGGTGGGAGCTGTACGGGCTCCTTCGGGCTTGGCGCTGGCTGGCTCCGCGGGCCATATCTGGGCGCGGGCGTTCTTCGGCGCGGCGCTGCGCTCGGTCGCCTCGCCGCAACGGCGTGCGTGCCATCGAACGGGGTGTGTGCTCTCTGCCCGGTTGGTGGTAGCCACAGCACAGCAACCCCGCGCGCGTCCCGTGTACCGGCTTGTTGGTCTTTCGCCATGCACCGCAACCACAGAATGTCACCGACCACCCTGTTTCAGTGAAAAGAGACCACCGGCGGCCCTGCTCGGGCGGCCGGTGGTCAACGGGGTGGGCGCGGGTTCGCCTTGGGGCTTAGAACGGCGCTTCGTCGCTCCACGTGTCAAACTCGCCGCTGCGGCGGTTGGCCTCCTGCTGTGCCTCCCATGCGTCTAGCCTCTGCTCTCGGTCCAACGTGGCCCATTCGCTGTACCAGTCGCGTTCTTCTGCGGTGCGCGCCGTCCGGCCTTGGCGGTACCGCTTTAGGGCGTCGTCCACGCGGCGTCCCTCGGGGCCTTGGGCCGCTCGGTTGTCCTGGCGTCGAAACTCGGCGAACAGTCCGCGCTCGGCGTGGTCTCGGGGGGCTTCTCCGGCCTCGTAGCGCGCTCGGGCGGTGTACTCGGCATCCCATTCGGCGCGCAGGAATGAGGCCTCTCGTTCGGCTGTGGCGTGCTCGTTGGTCAACCGCGTGACGTCGCGCTCGTACTCGCCGATTTGGCGGCTGGTGTCCTCGATGACCTTCATCGCCTGCTGGGCCGCGCGGTGGGCCTGGGCTTGGCGACGTGTGGTGAAGGGCCACCACCGGGGGGTGTGGGCCTGAGCGAGCATCTCGTCTCGGTGGTTGCGGGCGGCCGTCCTGATCTCGCGGGCTCGGTCTAGGTGGGCCTGGGCGGTGTCCCGTTCTCCCCGGATGGCTACACACCGATTCCATTGGCACAGGTACCGGGCATAGCGGGTGTTGTGGGTGTGCTGGGCGTGGCTCACGGGGCGTTCCTTCGTGTTGGGCGGTGGGGGAGGGTGTCGGGTCTCCCCCATTCCTTCTAAAATGAATATATCAGTATCTGGGAGGTGCTTGAACCCTGACCACCAAACAAAATGAGAAAACCCGCGCCGATTCTTCATCGGCGCGGGGTGTCGGTTCGGGGTGGTCGGCTACTCCTCGTTCTCACCGACGGCGGCCAGCATCGGGGCGGCCTCCTCGGCGCTCATGCGGCCGGACAACTCGTGGTACTTGATCGTGTAGGTGTACCGGCCCATGCTGCGCCCCTCGGCGCGCTTCTTGCTCATGATCTTCTCGTTGATGGCCGTGTGGATGTGGGGGATGGTCACCGACTTGGGGTTGACGCGCAACACCTCGTACCAGGTCCCCCGGAACCGGGCGTAGTCACCCTTGCGGAAGTCCTCCCGACTCCACACCTTGGCGCCGTTCTCCTCGACCTCGGCCACGACCTGGCGCCAGTAGGTTAGCTGCTCATTGATCTCGGCGAGATCGACGTTAAGACGCGCGCGGTAGTTCTCGCTGGTGGTTTTCTCCCGCTCGCGCTCGACGCGGCGCTGGTCGGCCTCCAGCTTCTCGATACGGCGCAGGGTCGTACCGAGGTTGACGCGCCCGTCCTTGTAGTGCTCGGCCGCTCGGGCGCGCCCGTCCCAGTAGGCGCCGCGCTGGGCCTCCTCGGCGGACTTGTCGAACGTGCGGCGGATGCGTTCGCGGTAACGCCGGTCGCGTCCCTCGCTGTGGTGGCCGATCAGGATCGGCTGACCGAACGGAATGGCGCTCGCGCGCTCCTTGGCGTCGGCCTCCAGCGCTTGGGCGTTGGCGCTGGCGCGCTCGGCGCGGTCGGCGTAGCGGTCGGCTCGGGCCTGGGCGTGCTCGTAGCTGGCGGCCTCGTGGTCGGCGTAGGTCGTCGTGGCGGGGGTGGTGTCGTCGATCGTGACGGTGACCTCGTGTCCGGCCTCGCGCAGGCGGCCGACGGCGTTGTTGATGATCCACGTCTTGGCGGCGCCGCGTCGCGAGTGCGGCACGTACCAGGCTCCGAGGTTGCGGGAGAACCGGAATCCGGCCGACTTCAGGATGGGGGCGGTGCCGTCGCCCTTGGCGGTGCCGTCGACCAGGGTGCCGTTTTCGCGGTTGTGGGTGATCTCGATCAAGGGTGTTCCTCGTGTTCGTGTTGGGCGGTGCGGGGGAGGGTGTCGGATCCTCCCCCGTCGCTTTCATTATGAGTATATCACTAGTTTGGGGTGTTTGCGCCAACCCTGCCGGGTTCGCTGTGCCCGTGCGCGTCGATTTCCTCGGCGCGCACGGGCGCGGGGGCGGTTAGTCGTGGGTGGGCTCGGCGTCCCGCGTGGTGTGGGCGTCGGGCTTCCCCGTGGGGGGCGTGGTGCGCCCTGGACGCTTGGGCTGGCACCGCTGGCACACCCCGTTCTGGCGCGCCCACGCCGTGGTCACGTAGCGGGTGGTGTTCGCGTCACAGTCGGCGATCAAGCCCACGGCACCGGTCAGAACATGTGCGCGGGTTCCGGACTTCGTCGCGCCGTAGCGGGTGCCGTTGGCGCGCGAGTCGGCACGGTTGACCTCGTATTCCTGCTCCTGGAGCTCGCGTTCTGCGCGCACGTCGGCGGGCTCGGGCGTGGGGTGCTGGTCGACGTGTTGGATCACCCGCGCGCCGAGTTCGGTTTGGTAGTAGCCGTACAGGTCGGCGCGCAGTAGGCCAAGGTGGATCATCTGGTCACCGGTGCGGGTCGCCCTGATCGTCTTTGGGTCACGCAGATAGCGGCGGGCTCCGCGTCCGGCTTCGCTCATCATGTCGACCAGGAGGCCGAACACGTCGTCTCCTCGGCCGTCTCGGATCGCCTGGATCGCTGTCTTCACGCGCAGGCCTCGACTCGTTTGGCTGCTGGTTTCGCCTCGCCATGCGGACACGTGCTCGGCGTGGGCGTCGGCGCGGATCTGCTCGATACGTTCGGGAGTGATCTCGTGCATGGGTGGTCCCTTCGTGTTGGGCGGTGGGGGAGGGTGTCGGTCTCCCCCGCTCCATCTAAGATGAATATATCATTGATTTAGAGTTCTCGCGCCATCGCTGGGGTACGTGTTCGCGCACGGACGCGGGTAAGTCCTAGAGGGACTCGACTCCCCGGCTGGCGGGCACGGCGTCACTGGGACCCAACTCGTTCGCGTCACCGGCGCACAGCAGAGGTCCCAAACGTTGCTCGCTGGGGGTGTGCTCTTGTTCGTGTTGGGCGGCAGGGAGGATGTCGGGCCTCCTCTAAGGGGCTGCGGTGGCCAGCACGGGAACGCATGGGTTGAAGACGGGGCACTCCCGCTCGGGGTGCCCCGGTGCGGGTCAGCTGTGCGTGGCCTCGTGTTCGGCCGCGCGCTGCTCGGCTGCCCAAACTCCAAGGTGGCCTTCGACGGCGGTGGTCCATGTGCAGGTGCATTCCAGCCAGTACCAGACGCGTTCATGGGCGCGCTGGTGCGCTCCGTTGGATGACCAGGAGTGTTCCCGTTTGATCTGTCGCCTGCGGCTGACGTGGTGCAGCGGCTTGACTCCGGGCACGCGCACGGGGCCGATCCGGTCGATGTAGGGGACAAGCTGCGGTCGGGCTTGGGAGAACTCGAACCGCAGGCGCTGATAACGTTCCTCGTCTAGGACCGCGACGAATTCCGGCCCTAGGATCTCGTCACGCCAATGGCGGTACTCCTGCAACAGGCGGCGGGGCGGTTCCTGGGCGCTGGCCTCGGGGATCTCCACCACGGTTTTCTTGGCCGTGTGGAGCCGTACCCGGTAGCCGACGAAAGCGGGGCGGGCGCGGCGAATCCGTTCCAGCACGGTCGCGGCCTCCCTCTCCCGGCCGTCGATGATGATTTCGTCTCCTGGCTGCCAGCCGTGGCGGCGCCGGTAGGCCGAACGGTTGTCCTTGTCACCCTGGGGCGGACGGAACCGGGTCAGGGGTGGCAGCGTACGGGAGTGGGAGAAGGCGGCGGCGTGGGCCTCGATGCGCCTGTGATGCTCGTCGGTGGCCTGGACGTTGGGCGGGCCGTCGAACAACTCGGCCAGGTCGGGGGTGACGACCAGGGCCTGAAGGAAGTCCACCGCGGCGCGGGAGCCGATCGGCTCGGGGAAAGTGAAGGCGGCCACGTCGGTGCGCTCGGAGACCGGGCCGCCGGCGGTGATGCGGATGCGACGGCGCTGGAAGTGGCACAGGAACCCGGCGGCGGCGAAGTTCTCCGCGCGTGCGCTGCGCTCGTCAAGGATCCGGTACGGGGTGCGTTGGTTCATGGGGTTTCCCTCCTGGGGGTGGCGTGCAGGACGAATGCAGTCCGGTGGGTGGCGGGCGGTCTTGCGCCCTGGGCGGGGCTCGATGCCCCGCCCAGGGCGCGACGGCGCCGCGCGGTCGGCGTGGGGGTGGAGCCGCCGGGTCTGAATGGCGGCCCGGCGGCGGGTGGTGCTTGGCGGGCGCCCGAGTAGCAGGGCCCGGCAGTGCCGGGCGGGGCTCGGGTGCCCGTGGGCGCGCTCGTGGCGCGCCCTCCTACGCCTTGTTGGCCTCGGCCCTGGCCTTGGCCGCAGACACCTTGAGCCTCTCCAGGAACTTCGAGACGACCTCGGGGACGGGAATCCCGTACAACTCGCACACCCGCTCGATCTCATCGAATGCGTCCTTGCGCGCCCGGCGCGTGCGAGCCGCGTTGAACAGAGCGTCGTCGTCCCTGTCCTCGGGGTGGCGCTTGACCCAGTACGCGGCCTGTTCGGGTTTGTCCATCCCGACCGTGGGCGCCCAGACGCGGTAGAGGTCGCGTGCGTTGTCGATGTCGACCCAGCGGTGGGTCTCGGCGGCCTTGATGGTGCCGCGCATCCGACCACTGGTGTAGCCCAGTAGGCGGGCGGCGCAGTCCGTCCCCACCGGGTAGGGGCTGCCGTCCTCGTTGCCGTCCACATCCAGGGGCATCAACACGACCGTCTTGCGCAGGTTCTCGCGCCCGCACTCGCCGCAGACGGTGACGTCGTCGTTGACGCCCAGGATCTTGAACTGGGCCCTGGTGTCGGTGTTCGTGCTGGTCATGGGGTTGTGCTTCCTTTCGCGTTGGGCGGTGGGGGAGGGTGTCGGGCCTCCCCCGCTCGTTCTAAGATGAGTATATCAGCAATTGGGGAGTGCTGGAACCACAACCACCACCCAAAACGAGAAAACCCGCGCCGGATTCTCACCGGACACGGGAACGGGCTCGGCCCCCTATCGGGGTGGGATGGCGCGCAGGTGGCGACGGGGTCCGCACACGGCGGCGCGCAGAGCCTCCACCGCCTCCTGTGAGGCCACCCCACCCTTGGGGGCCTCTGGGGTGTGCTGGGTCGGCTCGCGGAGCGTTCCGGCCTTGTAGGCGGCGATGAACTGGGCCTGCGCCTCGTCCATGCGCACTCCGTCCAGTTCGATCACAGCATCGGCGCGCAACTCGCCGTCGTCCTGCATCAACATGACCAGCGTCTCGCCCTCGGGGAGGTACGCCCCTCGGTAGGCGGACACCACCCACTGGCGGCCGTCGTCAGTGTCGAGCACGCGCCAACGCGCGCCGTTGGTCACCGTGGCCTCACCCTTGACGGTGACGCGTTCGCTCGGCTGGGCGGGGGTGGTGATCTGGTCGTGGGGCATGGCTCCTCCTGGTGGTTGCTGGATCAGGGGTGGGGGTCGACGTGGTCGGGTCGACCCCCGATGGGGGTGGTCAGACGTCGTGATCGACGCTGTGGCGGTGCTCGGTTCGGATGTTCTCCACGCGCACCCATGGCCATACGCGCTCGGGGGTGGTTTCGTCGTCGCCCTCGACACTGAGCGCCAATGCCTCAATGCCCACGCGCAGGGCCTCGCGCAGACTGCCGGTAACCATGCCTCCGGCGTAGGAGACGACACGCAGGCGCACGGTCGCACCCACGATGTGGGCCGCTTCGGTCTTCTCGGCCTCCTCCGTGATGTGGCGGTGGGCCTGGTTCAGCAGGGCACCGGTGTTGTGTCCTGCGGCCGCGGCGGCGTGCAGGACATCAGTGAGTAGGCCCGCCACTAGGTCGGGGTCGGTGACGCCTTCGTGCGCACCGTTTTGGGCGTAGGCGGCGAGTGCGGCGTGGGCGACCCTCATACGCTCGGGCAGGGCTTCGGCGGTGCCGCTCATCAGGAGCTCTCCTGTTCACGTTGGGCGGTGGGGGAGGGTGTCGGGTCTCCCCTGCTCGTTCTAAGATGAGTATATCAGCAATTGGGGAGTGCTGGAACCACAACCACCAACCAAAACACGAAGACCTATCCCGGTTTCTCGTTGGAAGCGGGGGTCTCCGCCCACGCATCTCGGCGCCGTGATCGCTTGGGTGGGGCCTGGACTTTTGCGCAGCGATCACACGGGGGTTGTGGTGGCGTTCGCGGCGGTGCTGCCCCCTGGAGCGGATCTTGCCGCTCTGGGGCGAGCGGGGTGACTCTGGGCGAGGTCACCAACGCCGCGGCTCTAGACGGTGCGCGTGGCCTCGAACGGCTACCCCGACCTGCCGGTGGTCAGGATGATGGACTCTGTCCAGCGCGAACGTAGGACCTACGTGTTGCCAGCGGGGCGAGTCCGCACGCTTGCCCTCGGTGGGCGCCTTCGGCCCCGGGAGCCGATATGAAGAAGCCTCCGGCCGAGTGTCCGACCGGAGGCTTTGGGAGGACTGCTAGGGGTTCATCCCCTCTTCGACCAGTTCATCCAAGATGGCTTCGCCCTCCTCGATGAGCCGGTCTTCCCAGCAACGCTGACAGATGTAGCCGTTGCACCCTCCGAGGTTGACCTCGATCATGGACTCAGCGGCGGGAACGGTCTTCTCGCAGTCGCGGCACATGATGACTCCTTCGCATTGGGCGGTGAGGGGAGGGTGTCGGGTCTCCCCCGTTCGTTCTAAGATGAGTATATCAGTAATTGGGGAGTGCTGGAACCACAACCACCACCCGAAACAAGAAAACCCGCACTAGATTCTCACCGAACGCGAGCGCACCGCCACCCGATTCCGTTGTCTCGGCACTGTGCTTACCGGTCGGACCCCGGACTTCTTCGCGCTCGGCACCTACGCTGCGGGGCGCTTCTGGCTCGGGCACTCGTCGGAGCCACGCTGTGCTCTGACTCGAGGGCCGTGCCTGCGGCCGCGCTCGTGATGGAACTAGGGGGCTTCTCCGAGGCGGTGCGCGCCGAACCGGCCCCATTCGCGCGTCTGGCTCTGGCCGTGGTCCGCAGACTGGACGTGGCCATACGGGTTCAGGTCTGACCGGTGGTCGTCTCCACATCAGCGCCGCGGCTCTCGGACGGCGCGCATGACATCAAACGGCTGCCCTTGACCTCCTGGCGGTCCTAAGCCACAGCACAGCAACCCCGCTCGCCGGTGGTCGACCTGTTCCTCTCCACACACCCTGACCACAGGACGTCACCAACCACCCTGTTGAGTGAAGCGAGACCGCAGGCGCCCCCTCCTCGGACGGCTGGCGGTCGTAAGGGTCGGCGGGGGCTTGGCATGGGGCCTCCCCGATATCGGTGGGCGAGTCCGTGTATCCGGTCGACACATTGGCGGAGGCGTTGACGTGGGGGATGTCGCCGAGTTCGCCCGTCTCGCCGTCGGCCAGGTGCTCGATGGTGCTGGCGAGTGGGTGGGGTGCTCGCTCTGGAATGGGGGTGCCCTCGCCCCTCGAAAGCCGCGCCGCCCCTCCGGGGCTGGCACGGCGCGGGTCTAGTTGTCTCCTCGAAGGCAGGCGTTGATCTCCATTTCGGTGTCGAACACGTCGGCGACGGCGTTGTTGATGACCTTGTCGCGCACGGCCGCGCGCCGGACGTCGCCCATCTCCTCCCACTCACTAGCGGTACAGGGGGCATCCATCAGCGCTGACACCTCGTGGTGGGCGTCGTAGATGGTGACGCGGACGGTCATCCTGGGTTCGTCGGTCGCGGGTTCGTGCTGCATGGGCGTACTCCTTCGGCATCGCCGCGAACGGCGCATGTCGGCTGCTCGAGTGTGGGCCGTTTACACGGGGTTCGGGGGAGGGGGTGGGTGGGCCCCTGGCGGGCCCACCCTGGGGTGGTCCTAGGCAAGGACGGCGCGGATTGTCGCGCGCATGTCGGGGGAACAGTCGCCGTCGTCGGTGAGACGGGCGAGGTGGGTGCGGGCCTGAGCGCCGAGAGCCGCGCGGCCACCCGTGCGGCGCAGTTCGCACACGGGCACCGTCTGCACGCTCGTGCCGAGAGCTGGGGCGCCCATGGCGAACCACCACAGCAGGAACCGGCGGATGTCGCCGTAGTTCGTGGTGTTGATGACCAGGGCGGGGGAGACCCCGGCGTATCCGGTCACGGCCAGGGGGGATGCCTGGACGAGTTCCCCGGGCTCGATGGTCGGGGCTTGGCCTTGGTGGCGGGGGCTGGGGCAATGGGGTACGAACATCGTGGTTCCTTTCGCGTTGGGCGGCGGGGGAGGGGTGTCGGGTCCTCCCCGGATGAGGCCGCCGCCCCGGGTGGGGCGGCGGCCAGTGGGCCTAGGCGCCCTGGGCGTGGCAGTCGGCCAGCTGCGTCCTGATGGCGTGGGCCTGGTCGTTGGTGAGGTTGACGGCCTCACCCTCGGTGGTGAATCCGGCGACCAGGGCGGGTCCGTAGTAGGGCTGGTGGACGTGGCCGTAGCGCCGGGCGAGCAGAGTCGCAAGCGGGTTGAGCTGCTGGGTGTACAGGCCTTCCTCGTCCAACCACATGTCGATCTGGTCGGTCAAGCGGACCACATCCACGATGTGGCACTTGATGGCCTCGTACATGGTGGGGAGTGCACTCCTTCCCGCAGGCAGCTCGATGCTGGTCACGGTGGCGTCCGGGTTGATGAGAATGGCGGTGGCCATCACGGAATCCCTTTCGTGTTGGGCGGCGCGGAGGGAGGGTGTCGGGTCTCCCCCGCTCGTTCTAAGATGAGTATATCATCAATTGGGGAATACTGGGACCGCAACCACCAACCAAAACGAGAAAACCCGCGCTGGATTCTCACCGGGGGCGGCGTCGGTCGGGTCCTGATCAGGGGTACACGCGTACCTGCCCTGGGGCCCTGGCCTCCTAGGGAGCGAGGGTGACCAGGACACGCAACCGCTCGGCGACCTCAGGGGCCTGCTCTGCCACCTCCAACAGTTCGCGAGCCGCACACCCCACAGACCACGCGATGGCGCGCGCGTCGTGCCGGTAGACGTCCGCCCAACGCAGCTCACGGCTGAACTCGTCCGCGAACGGCTTGAGTCGCTCATCCGCAGTGGCCTCGTAGGCGCGGCTGACCGCGTGTTTAAGCCGGTCGTGGAGCTCCTTCACCGACGCGAAACGAGCCTTGAATTCGCGTTCGGTCCGCGGGAACGGGGCGTTGCACTCGATGTAGTCGGCCACGTTGGCGATACGGCGGAGCTTGAACCGCAGTTCGGGCGGCGTGGTACGGCGGCGCTCGGTGGCGCGGTAGGCGGACAAGGACAGACGGGGGTGTGGGGCGACCATGGGGGTTTCCTTCGTGTTGGGCGGCGGGGGAGGGTGTCGGATCCTCCCCGCGGGGGCGTGCTGGTTGACGGGGGCCGGTGGGACGGGTTGCCGCGGTTTTGAGGGTCTTGTTCTGCGGTGCGAGCCGGGGCGCCGGCGCGGTGACTGTGGTGGGCTTCCGCGCCGGCGGGTGGCTGGCTACCCGGCCAGGGTGGACACGGCCTCGAAGATGCCGAGCGCCTTCCCATAGCGGCCTGCGTTCTTGCACAGTTTCACCAGGTGTGCCTTGTACCTGCGCTCAATGCGGTCGGTTCCGAGGTCGATCTCAACGAGGCGCCCGTCGGTCAGGCGACCGGTGCAGTAGGACACATCCCACCAGGGGAAACCGCCCAGCAGACGCAGGCGCTCGATGCGCTTCAACTGCGGGTCGGACAGGCGGACCCTGCCTGCGGAGCGGTCGATCTGCTTGAAGTAGTCGGGGCCACCGAAGTCGGCGAGGGGGTTGGTCTCCCCGGTGGCGACCATGCGGGACTCAACGGCGGCTTCGTGGCGGTGGTACTGCATCGTGGCTCCTTCGCGTTGGGCGGTGGGGGAGGGTGTCGGTCTCCCCCGCTCCTTCTAAGATGAGTATATCAGTAATTGTGAGGTGCTCATGCCACGATCAACTCCGAAAGCGCGAAACTCCGCACGGAGTTTTCGCCAACTTGGGTCGGGGCAATCAGACGCACTGGCTGGTGACACTCCTGGGCACAGTCGGCCTCGGACTCCGGGTAGAACGCGCGTCGCTGCCGCGTACCCGGTTGGTGCCCCGGCTTCGACTTTGACGCGATGTCGTTGGGGATGGACCTGGTGCTCCTCCACGCCTGACCCGTTCATCGCCCACACGGCCTCCGGCGCGGCGGCCGACATCGGGCGCGGCCGGCGGCCTGGGCGGGTAGTACGTGGTCGGTCGCGACGCACGAAGGGGTCACTCATTCTGGCCTGTGTTCGTGGTTGCTGACGTCCGGTCGGCGACGAACCGCGGGCGCGGCGGCGCTAGCGCGTCGACACACGGCTGTGCGGGTCTACCCGGCGAACACGACGGTGGCGCGGTGGGGCACCGTGTCGCGTGCCGACCTCTCGGTGGCCTCGCTGCCGGGCGCCTCACATTCCTGCGTGCGCACGCCCTTGGTGATCTTTTCCTTGACAACGGTGGTCGCGACGCCGGCCGCGGTGCGTGCACTGGTGGTGCCGACTTCCCGGCTTGTTCAACGCGCTTCGGTCTTGGCGCGCTGCGGACAGAGGGGCGATTTCGAGATCGATGCGGATTTCGTGTCCCTGCGTCGACCGGTGTGCTGACTTCGGCCACGGTGGCGGCGAACTGTGTGAGGGGTACGGCTCGGATGGGGATGTGGGTGTGCCGTGAGGTTCGGGGTCCTTGGGTGGGGCCGACCCTGAGGAGTCGGCCCCGGGGGCCGTTAGCCCTGCATGGCCTCGTACCGGTCCTGGAGTTCGGCCAGTCGGTTGACGAGCATGTCTACCGGCTGACCCTGTGCGGAGAGGATGAACAGACAGCGCGTCGCCGCGTTCAGGTACTGGTCGGCAGTGGACAGTTCGTTTCGGTCCATCGCCTGGTCGGCGGCGTTGAGGTTGGCGCGGGCCTGGTTGCGAACCTTCACTGGGCTTCCTCTTTCGTGTTGGGCGGCGGGGGAGGGTGTCGGGTCTCCCCCGTTCTTTCTAAGATGAGTGTATCAGTATTTTGTGAGTGCTCATGCCACCTCAGCCGCCGAAAACACGAGAATCCGCGCCGGTTTCTCTCCGGCGCGGATTCGGGGTGTGGGCCTCAGGCGCGGGTGTGGGCGGCCTCGGTATGGACTTGGCGCGTCAGGTGGACGAAACCGGCCAGGATCTCGGCGACCGCGTCCGGGGTGCGCCGGATGGGCGGCTCTCCGGGGATGGTCACTTGGGGTGTCCACCCCAAAAGAACCTCGGCCTCGTACAGCCCGCTGACGGACAGGGCGGGGGCGGCGGCGTAGTGCTCGGCGCGGTGGGGGCCGTAGGGGTCGGTGCTCTCCTGCTCGTCGGCCTGGAGGATGTCGCCCAGCAGCGATAGGGCGGCAGGGACGTCGTGGCCGCTCTGGTCCAACAGGATCAGGGCCTGGACGGTGGCCGCCTGCGCCTCCTCGGGTGTGGGCAACCATCCGGTGTTGGCGCACGGGGTCAGCTCGTGGGTGAGTACCCGGGCCGCGGTGATCCGGCGTGTGACGGCGTCCTGGTGGGGGAGAGGGGTCCATCCCTGTTCGTGGAACTCGGTCATGGTGTGCTGTTCTCCTTGGTGTTGGGCGGCTCGCGGGAGGGTGTCGGATCCTCCCCGCGGGGATGGCGGCGCGCCTGCCTGGGGTGGCGGGTCGCCGTGTCGTGGTCTAGTCCTGGTGGTGCTGTGGGCGAGCCTCGGTGGCCTCGCGCGTCGCAGAGCGGTCGGCTGAGTGATGTGTCTTCGGGGCAGGTGCGGGCATGATCCTGAGCCCGTCGTTCTTTCTGCCGTGGTGCCGGCCGGTGGCTCTGGCAAGGCTGTGCCGCACGGGTGCGGCACAGCCTTATGCGGAGGTCAGGGGGTCAACAGCCCGCAGGCGTCATAGACCTCGTAGTCGCTCTCGTTGGTGGAGTACTCGGCGTGCATCAGGCACGCCAGGATGTTCACGCACAGTGCGTGGGCCTGTGCGTGGTCGTAGCGCTGGGGGCGGTCCCCGTGGGCCGTGATGAAGGCGAGTATCTCGGCCAGGCGCTCGGCGGGAGCCGCGACGTCCTCTAGGTCGGTGGGGTCGAGCATGGGGTATCCGGCGGCGATCTGCTCACCCTCGTAGACCTGGTGGGCCTCGTCGGCCAGACAGGCCGGGTCCTCACCGAGCCACACGGTGGCTCGGGCGTAGACACGGCTGGCGGCTCCGGTCAGGGCCTGGAGGTGGAACGGGTCGGACTGGCTGAAGGGAAGTTTGCTCACCAGGTCCCGCGCGGTGGTGATGCGCACCTCAAGGACGTCCAGTGCGTTGTCCGGCGACACGGGTACGCGGGTCCTCATCTGCTGTTCTCCTTCGTGTTGGGCGGCGCACGGGAGGGTGTCGGACCCCCGTGCTTTTCAATATGATTATATCAGTTATTTGGGGGTGCTCAGTCCGGTTCTCTGGGAAAGACACGGGAACCCGCACCGGTTCTGCACCGGTGCGGGTTCCCAATGGCGGCGGGTCAGCCCTGGCCGCGCCGCGCGCGGCGCTCCATGGCCTCGGGCATGTCTGCGTCCTGAGCGAGACTGAGTGCCTCGATCTCGTCGGGCAGGTGGATCACGACCTGGGCGATCAACTCGCGGGCCGCGTCCTCGTAACCGCCCCCGGCGAGGATGTCCACGCCTCCGTTGACCGGCTTCAACATCTCGTTGATCACTTCACTGAGCACCGTCCGGTCCACACGGTGCTCCAGCGTCCGCCACGGGGGGCGCGGCTCGACCAGGTACCGGTGCCCGTACTTGAGCGCGTTGTCGGCTCCCAGCAGAAGAACAGCGAACGTGGTCAGGCCTCGGGTGCGGTAGCGGCCGCTGAGGCGGTCATGCTCGTTGCGCAGGTCCTTGGCGAGTGTGGCCGCCTCCTTGGGCATGGTCACGGCCTCGGGGCCGTCCCAGTGCAGGGCGGCGGCCTCCCACCCGCGCGGGGTGAGCCAGTGGGTTCGCTGGTGCCCGACACCTTCGATCAGGGTGTGCTCGAATGTCAGGCCGCGCTCGGTGAGTCCGTCGACGGGCTGGGGTACCTCGCCGAGCGGGTGGGTGGACGCGCTTACGAGTGCGGCCACCTGCTCGGTGGTGAACGTGGCGTGCTGCATGGGGGTTCCCTTCGTGTTGGGCGGCGCGGGGGAGGGTGTCGGGTCCTCCCCCGCTGGGGTGGGGTGTCCGCACTGTCTGCGTGGGCGCGGACACGGTCGGTCTAGGGCAGCAGGGTGAAGCTGTCGTTGAACGTGTGTGACTGGACGCCTTCGACCTCGATCTGAGGGTTGTCGGCGGACTCGTCGTCGTGCCCGATGAGCAGGCGTACGGTGTGGTCGTAGTTGTCGGACTTCTCCAGGTGGATGGAGATGTGCATGCCGTAGCCCTGGAGCGCACCGCGCAGGTGCTGGCCGTGCTCGTCGCCCGGGTAGTGGCGCAACACCAGTTCCTGGGTCTGGGACTGGCGCATGTGGATCTGCCGCTGCTGGAGCTTCTCCAGTCGGTCGATCATGAGACGGTCCGCAGCGGCGTGGTGGCGACGGTGGATCTCGTGCCCCTCGGCCAGAAGAGTTCCGGCGCGTTCGGTTCGTCCTTCCTGGAGGTCCTGCTCGGCCACGAACAGCAGCCAGGCGAGTCGTTCGTGGTCTTGCTGGTAAGGGGACATGTTTGTCTCGTTTCGTGTTGGGTGGCGCGGGGAAGCGTGTCGGATCTCCCCCGCCTTGTTCAATGTGAGTATATCATTAAATCAGGAGTACTCTTGTTAGTTTCACCAGGAAATACGCGAGAATCCGAGAAGTTTTTTCACTGGCGCGGGCCCGGATGATCGGCTGTCCCTCGTGGGGATTCACCATGAGGAACGATGGGGGTCCAGGGGCTGGAACTCGGCGATAGCAGCCGGATGGCGGTGCGTCACTGCGCCTTCCAGGAGCCTGGTGCCGGCCCGAACTTCGACTGGGGGTGTCGTTCTACCGCCTGGAGCACATGTCACCTCTTGGTGCCTCGCCCCTTCCCTCGACGTCCGGGGCGACGGTTGTACCAGGCCACGACATCACGGGCGTCATAGAGCTCCTGGGCATTGGTCCGAGAGGATCCGCGCTCGGCCGACGCCGTCGTCTGCGAGGTCACATATCCGCCAATCCCCTCCACCGGTTCCGGAAATCCCTCGTAGCTGCGGTACTGGTAGAGGGTCTCTGAGTGGTCCAAGCCTCCGCGCACGGCGATGGAGTGCAGCGTGAGGTGCTCACCCTCCCGGAACAGGTCGGGGTCGATGCGACGGTCCCGCGGGCGAGGGTATGCCTCCAATTCGGCGAGGCTGAAGATGCTGGGGGTCTTGCCCTTGCGGCCCGATCCGGCGGCCCAGCGCGGCCGGACGACGCGCGGCTGCACGTTCCAGTCCGCACGACGCTGCCAGGACTTGACCGTGACTGGATTCTCGCCGATGAACTCGGCCCACTGCTCCACTGTCACCGGGTCTTTGGGCATCGTCGGTTCGTCCAGAGTTTCCTGGCTCAGGTCCCGCTCGCGCAGCCATCGCGCGCAGCGTTCGCGGTCGCCGTGTCCCCGACCGTGGGGGAAGCCGTTCAGGCGAGCCCATCGGGAGATAGGGGTCTCGGGCGGTGTCGCGTTCATGGGTCACTCCTACAACTTTGCCGCCGGACGGACCGACGGGCTCGTGGTACCGTGTCATCAACAACACGGTGAAGGTTTGGGTCGTCAAACGTCTTAAATCCTTGTCGTGTTGGGTGGAAAATCGGCGGTCGTGGGTGTCGGCTTGGTCCTTGACCAGGTTCCGCGGCCGCCATTCTCATGCCTGGCGTGGGATGAGTCCTCACGCTTCCCCGGGTTGAGCAGACGCAGGGGAAGGCGGCGAACCTCCAGCCAAATACAAGATGAATATATCATCAATAAGCGCACGCTTCGACCATCCCGGCCAACGTCTTCCACTCCCAGCATGAGCGCTGGCCCTGACGGGGCACAGCGCCGAGATCTACACTGGGGTCATGACTGACGCACACGGCCCCGACCCGCGCGAGGAACTCCGTCGGCGCCTGGACGCGGGCGACGTTCCTCCCGCTGTGGCTGACCTGGCGCTCTCGGCGACCGACCCTGCGGGCGACGTGGCGGCGCTGCGGGCGGCCGAGCAACCGGGGACGATGTCAGCGGCCGAGTCCGCGCGCCTGGTGGACTCCTGGGGCATCGACACCGAGATCAACGACATGATGCGGCGCCTGGGGCTGGAAGCCTCGGCGCGGTGATCGGCGGACGCGTTCTCGACACCTCAGCCCTAACCGACTACGCCACGGGACGCCTCTACGCGCGGGCGCTCGTGGGCGCCGCGCTGCGCTCGGGCTCGATGGTCCTGGCCGTGCCTGCGGCCGCGCTGGTGGCCGCGCGCGGCCAGCTCTCCGAGACCGCGCGCGCCGAGCTTGACCGACTCGTGCACCTGGCGCCCGTCGTGGTCGATGGGCTCTCGGGCGACGTGGCGGCGCGCGCGGGGGACCTGTTGGCGCGGGCGCGCCGGCGCCCGTCTGGGGACGCGGTGGCGGTGGCGCAGGTGGCGTTCAGCGCTCGCGTGCGTGCCTGGCCGGTGGTCACCTCGGATCCGGGGCCGCTGTTGGCTCTGGACGGCGCGTTGGAAATCGACGCCCTGCCCTGACGCCCCGGACACGAAAAAGCCCCCGACCGCGCCGATTCCGGCGGTCGGGGGCTTTGCCCTGTTCAGAACAGGGTGAGCTGTCCCTGTGGGGCCTCGGTCTCGGGCGTCTGCGGCTGGGGCCGCATCACGCGCGTGATGCTCTCCCGTCGGACCTCGTGCAGACGGCACGTGCCGTCGCTGAGGTCGTAGGCCGCGGGCTGCCCCCACTGGTCGTGTCCGTGATCGAGAACGACGTAGCGGCCGTGGGCCTCGGTGAGGGAACCGTGGTACTCGACGGTGTCACCGACGGCGGGGCTCTGGGCGTGGTACTGCTCGCGCAGGCGGTTGACCTGTCGGCCGATGTCGGCGGACTGGGCGCACCGGAAGACGTGGCGCTTCCCACCGAACTGCCCACGGCGGCCGCACAGGCGGTACGTGCACTGGGCCTCGTGGGCCTCGATCAGGGCGGTTTCGGTGGCGGTGATCTGCTGGACGCGGATGGCGGTGGTCATCTCTGTGTCGTCTCCTGGCCCTAGTGCTCGTCGGCGTCGGGGGTAGGGCGGGCGCCCCGGGGCGGGGCGCCCGCGTGTGGGGGCTACAGCTCCCCGACGTAGCCCTCGGGGGTGACGTACTCGATGAGCCTCCACTCCGGGACGGTGTCGACCAGACCGGCAAGCATGCCGTCCAGGTAGCGGACGGTGTGGTGGTGGACCGCCTCACGGTGGAACCGGTCCTGGAACGGGTCGTAGACGGCGCGGTAGGTGGTGTGGGAGGGGTGGAGGTAGACCGCTCCGGTGTTGATGTGGGATCCGGTGTGGGTGGGCCGGTCCAGGATGAGCTGGTCGCCGGTGGCGACCTGGGTTCCCCGGACGGTGAAGACCGACAGGGACGGTTGGGCGAAGTCGTTGGTGGCGGTGGCGGTGGCGGTCATGTGGTTCCTCCTGTGTCGGTGGTGTTCCGGTTTGCGAATCCGGGGGAGTGGGGATCCTCTCGAACCGCTTGCCTGCAATATACCCGCACCATGGATGCGGGTCAAATTCAGGCGGGCGGTTCGCCTGATGTGACCCTACCGTTACCTGACCTTGCGGGGACGGCCCCGGCGACCCGGAAGGCTAGCCACGAACGCGGCCAACTCGCGGGCGTCGAACGTACCGTCCGTGTCGCGCGCGGGGGCCTTCTCGGCGTAGGCGGGATTGTTGACCGCCTTGCGGACGGTGTCGGCGTCCTTGCCCGTGCGGCGGGCAAACTCGGCGTAGGTGACACGCTCACCCTCGGCGAACCGGGCGGGGTCGATGACCGGGGCGCGCTGGGGGCGCGGCCACGCCTCCAAGACGGCGAGGCTGTAGATGCTCGGGCCCGGGGTGCGCACGGTGGCCAGGAACTCGGCCAGGGCGCGGGCGTCGACCTGGCGGGCGCTGTCGCGCTCGGGGGCCTGCTCGGCGTGGTCGCGCAACGTGCGGTTGACCGTGGTCTTGGACATGCCGGTGCGGCGGGCGAACTCGGCGCCGCTGACGCGCTCGGAGGGGGCGAACTCCTCACCGGCGCGCTCGGCTGCCTCGGCGGCTCCGCTGACCGGGTGCATGCCCTGTAGGGCGCGTGCGGGGAATCCGGGCAGGGTGGGCCACTTCTCGGCCGCGACGTCGGCGCGGACGTCCTGGGCGGGCGCCCACTGGGGCAGGGTGACCGGGTCCGGTGGGAACGCGGGGTTCTGGGCGTGGTCGGGGTCCAGGTCCAGGGCCTGGAGCCACTGGTCCAGGGCGCGGCGGTGGGCGTCCTCGTCGGTGCTGATGGTCTCGGCCTGCTCGGTGTCGTAGCCGAGTAGGGCGGCCCAACGGCGCCGGGCCTCGCGGGCCTGGACGGTCTGGGTGGGCTGGGTGCTTTGGGCCATGGCGGCGCGGTCCTCTCGTTCGGTCCCTGTCTGCGCGCCGGACGCGCAGGCGGTGGGCGGGGCTATGATGGGCGGCATCGCCGATGGGAGTTCCTCCCGTTGGTGGTGTTCCGAGGGGCGCTCGACCGTGGGGCCCGGCTTCGGCTGGGAAATGGTCGGCGCCCCTTCTGCGTGTGCGGGTGCCGCCCGAACGGTTCCCCGTCCGGGCGGCGCCGGTCCTACAGGGCGCGGATCGCGTCCAGGATGTGGATGATGGGGCCCCGGTCGAACATCTCGTCATCGGCGGCGTCCTCGGCCCACTGGTCCTCAGCCTGGGCGGCCTCGGGGTGGCGGCGGGTGAGAACCTCCAGGTAGGCGTCAACGAAAACGGTGTCGGCCTTGCGGCCGCGGATCCCCACACCGGTTAGGGGCTCCAGCGCCTGCACGATCGCGGGGGTGTCCATGCGCTCGGCCTTGGCGGTGTGGCGGCGGGTGAGCTCGTCGCTGATCCACGCGCGGACCATGCGGGCCTCGGGGTTGGCGGGGGTGGTCATGTCCAGCAGGGTGACCAGCTGCTCGGTGGTGCGGGACGCGACCAGGTGGGTGGCCTGCTCTCGTGCCTCTCGTGCGTTCGCCACGGTGGTTCCTCGTTTCTGTCGGTGGTGTTCCGTTCGGCGGTTCGGGGGAGTGGGGATCCCCTCGAACCGCTTACCTGCAATATACCCGCTAATGGGTGTGGGGTCAACTTCACCCCCGGGGGGAGCCGCGCCGGACCGAGCGGTCCGGCGCGGCTCTCTCGGCACGGCCTACAGCGCGACTTTGACCAGAACGCCGTAGGTGGCGTGGGTCGGTGTGCGGCGGATGCTGCACACAGCCTCGGTGACTGTGTATCCCTTGATGGCGAGGGTCTCGGTGATGCGGTGGCCGACAACGTTTGCCTTGTCGTGGGCGGCGGCGCACGCCTGCTCATCGTCGGCGTCGGCACGCTCGCCGCTCCACTGCACCTGTGCGGCGGTCTCCTGGGGGAGCGGGCCGACCGACACGTCGCGCATGATGGCGGCGGGGACGGCGCCGGTCACGATGCCCATCACGGTAAAGGTCGCGTCGGCGAGTTTCAGCGGGTCCATGGGTCCTCTTCCTGTTGGTGGTGTTCCTGCCGTGGGCGGGGGTGGGGTTCCCCGTCCGGGGCCGCGCCGGGCCGCTCGGGGTCCGGCGCGGCGGGGTGCTAGTCGTCCTGGTCGTGCAACTTGATCTCCTCCACGCGAACGAACGGGTGGAGGCGCTCTAGGGTCTCCTCCTCCTCGACGCTGACGATCATTCCGGCCAGGGCCTCGCGCAGGGCCCCGGGCAGGTGCTCGCGGTCCATGCGCAGGCCGCCGTAGATGGCGACCAGGCGCAGGCGGACGGTGGCGGCGACGGTGTCGGCCTCCCCGTCCTGCTGGGCGAGGTTGGCGTCTACCTGGTCCATGACCTCAGCGGGTCGGATGCGGGCTTGGTCGCGCCCGCAGAGCAGCAGCTCACTGATCAGGTCGGCCAGCGTGCCGGTCTCGGCCTGTTGGAGTCGCTCGACGGCTGCCAGCAGCGGCATCCGCAGTTGGGCGAGATCGGTGGTGTTGTCCTGCATGATTCCTCCTCGTGTTGGTGGTGTTCCGGTGGCGGCGGCGCGGGGGGTGGGGTTCCCTCGCGCCGCTGGTGTTCGCCCCGTGCGGGGCTCCTGGGCGGGCCGCCTCGGGGGCGCGGGGTGACCCTGGTCCGGCTAGTCCCCGTTCTGGGGGCCGGGCGCTCCAACCGCTCGAACTCGGCGATCTCCTCGGGGGTCGCCTGCCAGAATCCGGCGAGCTGCTGGGCCAGCGTGCGGTAGGCGGTGGCCTCTTTGTGGCTACTGGATCAGGAGGGCGAAGGGGTACCCGGTGCGCTCGGTCTTGGCCAGCTTCGCGCCCCACGACAGGGGGACTACCCGCACCGTGCGCCCCTCCTCCTCCCGCAGAGCCCGGAGCAGGTCGGCGCAGGACAGGTCTGCCTCCCGCGCCGAGGCGGGGCCCACCACCGTGACCACGACGCGGTCAGCGTCCCAGGCATGGGCGTGCACCCCGTAGCGGGATTGCACCATCCCCGTGCCGTTTACCAGGGACACCGCCGCGTCCTCCCACCCGGCGCGCTCAGCCTCGCGCTCGGCGGCGCATGCTCGGGCCACCTTCCGGTAGTGCGCGCGCAGGGACACCTCTGAGGGCACACCTTCGGTGGAGGGGACCGAGGGCAGCAGGACCTTCGCGCACCGTGACCCGCGCGTGTCGGTGGACACCTGCCACCCGGCGGCGGTCAGCGCCTCCCGGATCACCTGCACGTTGGCCGGGACGGAGGCGTCGGTGTCCCCGGTGCTCCCGGCGCTGACCCAGTAGACGTAGACCGCGCCCCGGTCCGGGCGGGGGTCGGCCACCACGCCGGTCACCGTGGGGTCACCGGACCAGTCCTCAGGCACAGTGGCCAGTCCGATGCACGCCTCTTCCAGGTCTCCGAGAATGGCCTGTACAAGGGGGTTGTCCGCGTGGGCGGGGGCCGTGCCGGGCTCCGTCCGCGCCGGGAGCACGCGGGTCGGGGTGGCCACGCGGGTGCGGACGGGGGTCTGTGCTCGCCGTGTCCAGTTGCGGGCCCGGTGGCGGTCGGCACGAAGCTCGGTGTCGGTGAGCGCGCCGTGTCCGTGGGCGCCGTTCCACCGGCGCTGTTCGGTGTTCCTCTTCTCCCACAGGCGGTCGCAGGTGGCGCACACCCGCATCCCGTCGGGGACCTCGGTGTGGGCGGTGGTCTGCTCACGTCCGCACAGGGAGGTGAGCCCGTTCCACCCGATCAGCCGGTGCGCCGAGCGCCCTCGGGCGGTGGCGCCGTACACCTGTCCGCCCGCCTCCCAATGGGCGCGCAGGTCCTCGCGGGTGAGGGTGTCAGACATGGCGTGTCCTTTGCGGTCGTGGCGGGGGCCGTTCCTCCCCGCCGGTCGACACGATCATATCAATATGAGCTATATAGATCAATGTGAGATGACGGGCACCTCGGCGGCAGATCATTTTGATATGGTCCCGATATGGACACCGAGACCTATCACCAAGCCCTCTCCGACACCGTCCGCTTCCTGATGGCACGCCGCGGCGAGAGCGTCAGCGGACTCGCCGCCGAGCTTGACCAGCATCAGCCCAACCTGTCCGGCAAGCTCAACGGCAAACGATCGTGGCGGTTCGATGATCTGTTCGTTCTGGCCGCGCACTACGACATGACCCCCGCTGACCTGGTCGCGGCCATGGAAGCCACCAAGCAAGGAACGGCACACCTGAACCAAGGCCAGGAGGCCGAGACGAGTTGACCAGGAGCAGGCCACGACGCAGCACACCCCCGACCCTCCTGCCGCCTCTCCTCTGCCACCGGACCGATCCCGCGCCCGGGTGGGGCTCCTCCTCGGTCCGCCGGTCGACCCGTCCGGCCCCACCAGTCGTCGGCGCCGTGCTCGGCCACCAGGACGCACCCCGAGGGCGCACGGCGGTGGTGGTCCTGGTGGACGTGGGCGCCCCAGGTGGTCGGCGCCCTCCTCCTTGGTCGGGCGGGTACGTCACCGAGCACACGTGCCGCACGTGACCGGTCCCCGCCGGTGGTGCTCCGTCTCGGCGGTCGACGTGACGTCACCCCGACCAGCACCCGGACCGGCGCCCAAGAGCCAAGCACGCCGAGCCGCCCCGAACGCGCCGGGGCGGCCCTTGAAGGGGGTGCTAGTTGTCGGTGTCCACCAGCCTCACCCGGACCGCCACCGGGTTGGACCGCTCCTCCGTCTCCGTCAACCTCGCGCCCTCATTTGCCGGGACAATCTCTGCGCGGTGCCCCAGCTCTTCCAGGTGGGTCCGCAGGGCGCGTCCCCGGGACAGAGCCGCGAAGGCGGACGCGTCCCCGATCAGGGTCACCACCACTCGGCCGTCGATGATGTCGTAGGGGTGGACCTTGACGACGTCGTACGCGCTGATCACACCCGAGTCCCACACCAGGCGCTCCACACGTTCGGCACGCTGGCGCTCATCCTCGGCGCGTGCCTGCGCGAGACGCTCGTTAGTCGCCTTCATGGCCTTGCCCATGGCGTTCCAGTCCACGGCGGAGCCCTTCCACGTCGGATACGCGTCCAACTCGGCCGCCACGTCGTCGACCGCGGCCGTGGTCTTCCCCAGCCCCGGTACCCGCACCACGGCGACGGAGGAACCCCGGGTGTCCGTGGAGACGTCCCAACCGGCCTCGCGCAGGGTCCGCCGCATCTGGCGCACCTGTCCTGGGATGCGGCCGTCCGCGTCCCGGATGCTTCCGGCCGTGACCCAGTAGACGTACACCGCGTCCATCTCCGGGCGCGGTGAGGCGATCGCGCCGTGGGTGGACTCATCGTCCGCCCAGTCGTCACCGGACACGGTCGCCAGTTCGACACCGGCCTTGTCCAGGTCGGCGAGGATGGCGCGAACCGTTTCGTTCTCGGAGTCGTCCAGGGTCGCACCCAGACCGGCCCCAGCGGGCATGACGCGGGTTGGGGTGATCTCGGCGGTGAACGCCTCCCGCGTGCGCTCGGTGGCCAGACGCGCCCGAGGCTTGCGGGGGGTACGGTCGGTCCGGCCCGAACGGCGTGCCACGTGCGCGACCAGATCACGCATGCGCGCGGCCTGGTCGGTCGGCTCCACGGATTCCACGTCGTTCACGTCAACGGGTGACGTGCCTTCGGTGTCGGCGACCGCGTCCCGGGGCGTGGCACCCGCCTCCACCCGGACGTAGCTGGCCAGTCCCTTTCCGGACAGCGCGGACGCGGTCCGCCTCACGTCCCAACGGGCCACGGTCACCGTCATGACGTTGGTGCGCTCATCCTGCTCACACCGGTAGTCCAGGTCACCCAGCACGCTCCGGAGGGTGGAGTGAGCACGCGTCCACACGGCAGAGGGGGACATGGTCGGGGCGGACGCGTTGCGCTTCCTGGCTTCCCTCGTCTCCGCTCCGGCCTGAACCGCCCGGACCTTCGCCCCCTTGGCGCGGGTGATGCGGCGCACGGTCGGATCGTCGTCCACGGTCACGTCCAGGTTGACGACCAGCATCGGAGCACCCAGAGAATCCCGGGCGGTCTCGAACCCGTGGTTGGCCACGACCGTGACGCGGTTGCCGCCCTCCTTGTACACATCCCCACCCTTGAGCAACTCGACTTCGGCGCGCATGGGGGTCGTCGCCGGGGTCACGTCGGGTTCGGCCTTCGGACGAACGTCCACGGCCCCGGCCGCCTTCTCCACCCGGGCGCAGTCCGGGCAGGCGAAGCGGGACATCACCCGCTCCCGCGTCGGACACTTGAAGACCTGCGCACCGCAGACCGGACCCGTGTGGTCCCAGCCGTAGACGACGTGCTCAAAAGCGGAGTCCAGGGGCTGAATGAAGAGCCGGGGCTTGGAGGTGTCGACAGCGGCGGACGTCGCCCCGTCGATGTCCGCCCGAATGCGCTCCTCGGACTCGATCGACGCCCGACGCAGCTCCTCAGCACTCGCCCAATTCGCGGTGGGGTCGTACTCCTTCTCCTGGCGCTCGATGGCTCGCAGGCACGCCTTGCAGTCCTCACCCTCCGGGCGGGTCAGCGTGATCCGGTCAGCGAGCTTGCCGCAGTACATGGTCCGGCCGTTCCATCCGTTCTGCCGGTGGACCGCCTTGCCACGACCGACCAGGCCGAACCGGGGGGTTCCGGCGTTGAAGGCGTCGCGGAGCTGATCGGGGGTCGGGGTCGTGTACTCGGTCGTCTTCGCCTTGGTCACAGGGGTTCCTTCCGGTCAGGGCGGGGCCGGTGTGGCGCCCGCCGTGAACACGACAATATCAAAATGATCTATATAGATCAACTTGATATGACAGGGGTCTGTGACCAGGTACAACAAAGGCGCCTCCGCTCCTCCCCGTGCTCCTGGTGGCGCTCCTCCGGCCCCTCCTCCTCGGTGACCGGTGGGCATCGACCGAAGGTGGGCCCGACCCTCCTCCTGTCGGTGCGGGTCCGGGGCCAGGTGCACGAAGATGGGCGTGTCTTTTGCGTGGTGTACACCGACACCGAGACCGTCGGCCAGATCGAGGATTGCCGTCACTGGGACCTGGCGGATGGTTGGGTGCTGCGTGGGCTGCTGTCTGAGGAGGAGTGAGAGCGCCTCACTCCTCAGGAGTGGGAGGCCCCGGACGCGGTCACCGCCGAGCCCGACATGGCCGCGGCCGTTCCCGAGCTGCTGCGTGGCCTGTACGGACGGCCGGTTGCCGTCACGAGCGTGCACGGGCAGCGCACGGACCTGCCGATCCGCCCGGCCGACATGGCCCAGTGGGAGCTGCGCAGGGGGCGGGTGGCGGGCCGCGAGGACATCTACGTGCGCTCCCGCTGCTGGGGGTGGCTCCAACACGCCGGCGGCGGCTTCACCGCCCACACCGTCGATGGTGTGGTCCCCGGCTCGTTGGCGGCCACCCGGGAGGACGCGGCCGTGGCGTTGTGGGCGCACCTGACCGCGCCGCTGCCTGCCCCCAGCTTGGGGAACGGGCCCGCGCCAAGAGGCGGCTGCGCGGCCGGGCCCGGATCGACCGGCCACTGTGCCCCTATGCTGACGCTGACCTGGCCCGGGTGCGAGTGGTGGAAGACCCCTCCTCCGCAAAGGGCTCCCGGTTCTACCAGGTGGTGGCCCCTGACCGGCAGGTGCTCGGATACGTGTGGCACAACCAGCTCGCGCGCCGCCGCGCGGCGTGGTCCTGGTCCCCGGCCACCTCAGGCGGGGCCCTACCTCACACGCCATCGGTCGTGGCTGGCGCCCCCACGCGCACCGAGGCCGTGGAGCGGTTGCTCGCTCAGCCGGGACCGTTGTGGGGGGACCCGGCTGACGCCATCGTTCACTGAATCCGGTGGGGCGCCCGCCCCGGCAAGGACGGGGAGGTGGCGGGGCGGGGCGAGATCGGCCACTGGTCCACCTTTGCGGGTGGTGGCACGTGGGTGAGCACACGCTGGTACCGGGAGCGGGTGCGCCGACTACTGGTCGCGGTAGGACAGGGCTTGGTGAGCACGCATGACCGCGTCAGCGCCTTGCGGGGAGTGGGCGGCGTCCTCAGCAAGCTCGGCCAGGAACAGGGAGAGGTAGGCGGCCAGGGAGGGCATCTGGTCAGGGCGCAACGTGCCCTCCTCCAGAAGGAGACTCAGGTCGTGCAGCCAGTCCTGTGCCTCCTCGGTCAAGATGAGTTCGTGGCGCACGTCCACTAGACCTTGAGCTGCGGCCTGTACCTGCGGGTGGTGGCGTCGAGCCTGCTCCACCTCGGCCAGACGTCGGCGTGTTCGGGCCTGCCGCTCGACCAGGATCTGGCGTCCGTGCCGGGGTGTGCGCGGCTGGTTGTGTAGGGCGGCACGAATCCGGTCCCGTCGATGGCTGACAGCTCCCGGGGTGGTCAGCCCCAGCACCGCGGCGAGGTCGGCTAGAGGAACGAGGTGTTCTGCGCGTCGTGCGCCGGGTGGGCGGGCCTGGTCTAGGGCGCCGAGCTGCTCGAGGTCGAGAAGGCTTTGGAGCACAGTCGTCACCCTCAGCCTGAGCAGGATCTGTTCGCGGCGCGCCGCGCTCATCTGGTGGGACGGTAGGGCGTTGTGGTGGGCGCGGGTGTAGGCGAGCACGCCGATCGCGTCACCGTCGGGCCACAGCTCCAAGTGGGGATCCCCAGCGCGTTCGTGCAGGTGGTAAAGGCGGTCAAGGAGGTCGGGGAGCCGCTCGCCAGGTTCAGGGGAAGGGGTCATGAGGTCCACCCTCCTGACCCCTCCTGGTCTTTGACAAGTTGTCAAAGACCAGGTTCCAGGCTGAGGGGATTCACGCGTCCTGGTAGTGCCTACTCGAGGTCGAGTTCCCGCTGCACCATCGCGACGATGAAACATTCGTCCTCGGCGGTGCGTCGTTCACCGCCAGGTACCCCGAAAAGGTGGAGGTCGTCTACACGACGCGCAGGCGGGCCCGCTCGCGCCGGCGCGGGGGCCGCACCTCGTAGTCGGGCACCAGCAACTCTGGGGTGTCCTCGGGCAAGTCGGCGAGCACCTCGAGCCACGCGTCATAGCTGCCCTTGAACACCAGCTGCGGGTTGACGTACCACACAGTGTCGTTCTTGCCGCGCCGGAAGATGAGCCCGGCCCGCTTGAGCGGGCGCGTGGCGTGGCTGACGTAGGTGGGATCGATGTTGAGACGAGCGGCGATCTCGCCGCGGGTGACCGGCGCCTGGTAGCCCTCGGTGATGTGGCGGAGGATGGTGTCCCACACGTCGCGCTCGGTGGTGGTCAGCCGCAGGTTGGGCATGATCGTGTACAGGTCGTGGGCCTGGAGGAGCGAGTACTCCTCGATGGACACTGCGGTCATATCAACCCTCCCCTTTGAGTTTACGGCTCCGACGCGGCGGGCGGACGCGGGTGTCGGGCAGCACGATCTCCGGGATGTCCTCGGGGATGCGGCTGATCGCACGGGCCTGGAGTTCACTTCGGCCACGAAAGACCGCGCGCGGGTTGATAGTGACCCACCCGTGTCCGTGCCACAGGATGCGCCAGCGGGCGAAGAACCGCAGGGACACGCCGACTTCCTGGCGGCCGATCCCGAGTCCCTCACCGATCTGGTCTTGGGTCAGGCGCAGGGTGCATCCTTCGAGGTCGCCCTTGGGGCCGCGGCGCGGGCGCAGGAGGCCGATCAAGAAGTGCAGGACGTCGTAGTCGGTCGCCTTGAGCCCCATGTGCGGCAACTTCGCGGACAGGTCGACGGCCATCATGTAGTAGCCGTTGGCGCCCACGAAGTCGTAGTTGCTGTGGATGGCGCGTTCGACATGAAGGCTGTCACCCGGGTTGAGGTGCAGAGTCGTGTCGTCTCGCTCAGATTCGGGCTCGGTGCCGCTTGGGCGAGGACGTGCGGTGCTCGTATTGACTGCACGCAGCGGGAAGCGGCGCGCGGGGTTGGCCACAGTCGGGGTTGCCTTCCAGGGTGATGTGGGGCAGGGGCTGTGCGGAGTCTTGGCCTCTCGAGTGTTACTAAATCACACCCATTAGAGGGTTGTAACCCTCATTCGGTTCCCGGTGTGTCGAACTGCTGGTTGTAACCCTCACCCACAGGGGGAAGTGAGGGTTACAACCCTCACCGGAAGCCACGTTTTCGCAGGTCAAGAGGGTTTTCATGCGGCAGCCTCTTACAGAAGGAGGAGCGTGGTGTATCGACCCTTCGGGCCGATCCGGCAGTGGAGCGCGCACCGTCTGCTTCACCGCGCAGGTGAGCGCAATGGCGCGCGGTCTCGCGAGGGCTCCTCCGGACCCCCGCCCTCGCGACTCGAAACCGGGGCTGATGTCCTCAGAGGCTCACCGAAGGGGCGAGCACAGCCGGTCCACTCGATCACGCGCGCCATCGCCATCTCTGAGTGGGAGTGCGGATCGAATGGGACAGGGAGAGGATCTCTTTCTGCATCGTCTGTACTCACGCGGCGACCAGGTGACGGGTGATCTGAACTCCGTGAGCGGGGCGCCCGTCCTTGGTACGGGCATAGCGGTCCCCAGGATGCGTGCGAGCGCGCAGGGCAACGGGAGAGCGCATGCGGGCGACCTCCGCGCACCAGGCGGCGTGTGCGGCTCGCTCGGCCTCGTAGCGACGCTCGCGCATCGCAGCCACTCCGGTGGTGCCCAGCCGTGCGGCGGCCGCGTCCAGGGTCTCGCTGACGGGGGTGACCGGGGTCAGAGTGTCGGGGTCGATGAGACCATGGTGAGCAAGGATGCGCAGGTGACGGGCCGTGGTGGCGGTGCTGTAGCCGGTGCCGCTGACAACCCGTTCAAGATCTACGTTGTACAGCTGGGTGCTGTGTTCCGTCACCACCGCATAGGTGAACTCCACATGGCGTCCGAGTCCGCGCGGGTGCATGCGGGAGTACTCACTCCACACATCGTGCGCAGCTGACTCCAGACGGGCCTGGACTCGGTGAAGCAGGGCCTCCCTCGTGGGTACCGGGACCTGGAGGGTGTGGGAGTCGTAGGGGGCGGGGTTCCCTTGTGTCCCACCCTCCAGAGCAGGGAAGTGACCAGGCCAGTCGGTGGGGCAGATGAGGCGGTGCCGGGCGGCGTGGGTGCCCTCGGCTGCCTCCACCAGGACCAGGCGCCCATCCCGGCGCAGGCGCCCCAACGCGCGGGCGGCAGTGGACTTGCCGATCCCGGCGGCCAGGGCCACGCGGCGCACGTCCACGTCCACCTCCTCCTGTCCGGCTTTCAGGGCGACCAGCAGCACCGCCAACAGCGCGCGGGCGTCGGCGGGTCCGGCCTGGAGCGTCCACAGCCCCGGGTCGGCGACCGCGTCCAGGATCTTGGCGGCCAGGGTGCGCAGGCCGGTGAGGTCGCGCTCGGCGGCCTCGACCGCAGGGGCGAGCTGGGCGGCGAACTCCACCGCTTTGGTCCACTGGCGGGTGATCAGTGCCTCCCGGTCGGCCGCCGAGCGGGGTCGGCGCCCAGCGCCGAACCGGCGGCTGCGCAGGTGCTCCCACCCCGGGGCCAGGGCGGTGGCGACGACCAGTTGTCGCACGTCCGCCAGCGACCAGCGGGCGAGTGCGAGCCGGGGCAGGATCCGCGCCAGGTGCGCGGACGGGTCCGGACCGGGGCCGGTGGCCAGCAGGTGGGCGACCAGGTCCGGCATCGGGTTGCGTGTGCCGCGCAGCCGCACCGCGACGGGGTCGATGCGCTCGGCCGCCACGGCGGCCGCAGCCTCCTCCTCGGCGTCCATCTCCTGGGCGCCGAACGCGCACGCCAGGGCCTCGAACCGCTCGGGCGTGTTGGCGTCGGTGTCGCACACGCTCAGCGCGTCGGCCGGATCGACGGGGTGCAGTAGTGCGGCACGTCCGCCGGTGCGGTGCGGCGCACCGGGCGGACGTACCGCACCGGTACGGGGGTTGGTGAGGGGTTGGGTGTCCAGGGTCGGCAGGCGGCGGGCGGCCGCCCGGGCCAGACGGGCGACCTCGACCGGGTCCATGCCGTGTTCGGCGGACACGGGCACCCACACGTGGATCCCGCCGCCGGGCCCGGACCGGACCACCATGTGCCTGAGGCCGGCCTCGGCCAGCATCTCGGTGAGGGTGTCGGCGTCACGCCACACACCTGTCTCATCCTCACGGGACACGTCCAGATCGAACACAACGTGCCGGTATCGGTGGTCGCGGTCGGTGAGGTGGAGCGCGTAGGGGCACTCCGGCTCACCGGCGTCCACACGAGACGCCAGAGCGTAGCTGTGGGAGCGGTCCGGGTCGATACGCACGATCCGGCGCGGTGCGATCCAGCGCACCAACTCGTCCCACACCTGCCCGGCGGGGAAAGCGGCAACGGGGGACGGGGCTGGCCTGGGGACGCGCGTACGCCGCTGTACAGCGCTCTCCTGCCCTGTTTCAGGGCATACTCGGCCAGACCCGGGGGCGTCATGTATGATGAGCGTGCTCCACGGGTTATGTAGCTACTCGCTCCACGGGTTAGTGGACCTGGGGAAGCCGAAGCGCCCCACCCGGTGAGGGAAGGCTCTACGGCAGGTGAGGCGGTCCGCGGCAAACGGGCTACCTCAGGTGCGGGACCGGTCGGCAAAACCGGATCCGCAGATGGTGACCGACGGCAAATCGGGCACCGGATGTAGTTGTCAGTAGCGGGATCGCAGGCTGTGGCAGGCGGAGCGGTCCCATACAATCTTTCGTGATCAGGCCCGGTCTTCGACCGGGCCTCACGCATGTCTAGGCGGTCATGAGGTGTTCCTCCTCCGGATCCTCCGTCGGCATGAAGGACGACACGTTCTCCTCCACAAGTGCCTCCAGGTAGTCCTGCACGGTCTTCCCTTCGGCGGCAGCGGCTCGCTGTAGAGCGGTATCCACCACGAGACGGAACCGGACCGTGCGCTTGTGGCGGTCGCCCTTCGCGGGACGACCGCGGCCACGCTTGCCGGAAGTACTCATGACTCTATAAATATCAGACGTCAGAAAAGCTGGGGCCACTTTTTGGCGTGTCAGGGGAACTTTCTTGGTGACCGATTCCGGCCATGGGACGCGTGTCCCCACATGTCCGGTTCTGTCTCCCACTGCTGTTAGCGTCGCCGTGAGACGCCCGTGGAATCGGATACCGGTCGCGCCCGGCCACACTATAGTCACTCTATGGAGTCGTTTGATGGCGGATAATGACGGGCCGAAATCCCGCACGCCCGCTAGGATCGTCCCATGACCTGGGGTATGCACGTGCACACGCTCACCAGCGTGCCCGCGCTTGGTGGCACGGACTTAGCTCACGTGCGCGTTGGGCTTCCCCTGGCCTGACCCCCTCACGCTCTCCCCTGGGCACGTGACCCCCGCCCCACCCCCCGCGTTCTCCCGTCTCCCACTGAATCGGTCTCCCATCCATGCTCACGCTCCTGGACGCCGCGACGCTCGACCCGGGCGCGGTGCTCTACCTGGCCGATGCGCCCCCCGCTCCTGGCACGGCCCCGGACACCGGCGGCCTGGCCGACTTCCTGCGCGGCTTCTTCGGGCCTCTGTTCCTGGTCATCGTGTCGATCGTGGCGGTGTTCTTCCTGTTCACCAAAGAGATCACGCGGTTCGCGCAGTTCATCATCCTGGCGATCTTCATCGGGATCGTCTTCTACGTCCCCGGCGTCATCGAGGTCATCGCGGTGTCGCTCGCGCGCGCCATGGGCGTGTCCACGCAGTAGTCCACGAAGGGGGGTCACGTCATCATGACGAGTGACCAGAACGGTTCCGGAGCGGCGCCGGGGCCGAACACGGATCTGCCGTCGGCTGAGGAGCTGGTGGCGCGTGACGGCTCGCTGCATTGGGACGGCTCGGGTGTCCCCGGTGGTGGCAGAGCGTCGCGGGCGCAGCGTCCGGCTCGGGCCCCGCGTACGGCGCCGGTGGCGGACCTGCTGGAGGTGCCCGAGGCGCCGGAGGGAGAGCCGACGGCGTCTGAGCCCGCCCCGGGGGCGGAGCCGGATGTGCGGCGTCCGGAGCGTGCTCCGGACCGGCGGGCCTCCCGCCCAGCTCCTGAGGCGTCCGAAAGCGGCGAGGGGACCGGTGGGGAGACTCCGGCGCGTGCCTCTGACCCTGTGGCGGCCAGCTTCCTGAGCGGTGCGCCCGGGACGGTGCCGGCGGCGCCTTCTGCTCCTTCGGTGCCAACCGGGCCCGCGCCGCAGGCCCCCGCGCCCACGCCGGGGCCTGCGGCTTCGGTGCCTGTGTTCGCGCGGGGGCTGGGGGATGCGACGGGGGCCCGGGTTCTTAACCCTGGGCCGATCGGGGCCGCGGCCCCGACCGGCGCCGATCCGTCCCCGGCTGCTGAGGTGCCACCCGTTGTGGCCGACCCGTCGGGTCCGGAACCGGCGGGGGCGGCGGCCCCGGAGGAAACGACACCTCCTTTGCAGGTCACGCCGGACGCCGCGGAGTTCGTGGCGCCGCAGGCCGCCGAGCCGCCGCGTCCGGAGACCTCGGCCGACCTCCAGGCGGCGCGGGTGCTGCGTCAGGCGCCTGGGGCGCGGACCGCGTGGGGGTGGACGGTGTACCTGTCCACGCTGGGGCGCCGAGAGGCGGCCGAGAACCCGCGCCAAATCCAGGACCGGGAGTGGACGGCGCAGGCGCAGACCACGATCGCGCGGCACCGGCGGGTGGCGGTGTTGGCGCAAAAGGGTGGGGTCGGTAAGACGACGACCACGGCCGGGCTTGGGCACATGTTCGCCCAGTTGCGGGGGGACATGGTGGTGGCGGTGGATGCCAACCCGCACGCTGGGACGCTCGCGGAGAAGATCGGGACGCAGACCAGCAAGACGGTGCGGGATCTGCTCACGGCTGAGCGTGAGGAGAGCCTGCCGCGGTGGCCGGACGTGCGTGAGTTCCTCAGTCAGGCCGAGTCGCGGTTGCACGTGCTGGCCTCGGATCAGGATCCGGCGCAGGCGGACAGTTTCAGCGCCCATGACTACACGACCACCGTTGGGGTGCTGGAGCGGTTCGTCTCGCTGGTGCTGACCGACTGCGGTACCGGGATGCTGCACGACGCCCTGGCGGGTGAGGGCGGGGTACTGGACCAGGCCGACCAACTGGTGGTGGTGTGCGGCCCGGGAGTGGATGAGGCGCGCAGCGCGTCCAAGACGTTGGACGTCCTCCAGGCGCACCGGTGGGGGGATCTGGTCTCGGACGCGGTCGTGGCGGTGACCAAGGTTCCGCACGGGCCCGCGAAAAAGACGGGTGTGGATTTCGAGGAGATCGAGAACCATTTCCGTACGCGTGTGCGGTCGACGGTGCGGGTTCCTTTCGATCAGCATCTGGCCTCGGGTGCGCAGATCGAATTGGATCAGATGGCCAAGGGTACGCGGCGGGCGTTTTTGGAGTTGGCGGCTGCGGTGGGTTCGCAGTTCGGCCAGCAGAGAGTGTCGACCTGACATCGTGTCTGGTGCGCGCGTTCTGCCTTTCCTCCAGGGCAGGGCGCGCGCATGTGTGTTTGTGAGTGGGATCGCTCGGGTGGCGCCCGGAAAGGACTGTGATCGTGCGTAGTCGCTCCCCCCGGCGGCGGGGGCTTCGCCTGGCGTTGACGCTGGTGGTCATGCTGGCTGGGCTGGTGCTCGTGCCGAGTTCGGCCTCAGCTTTGAACTGGTGTGACGAGAAACTCGCGCCGGAGCCGGAAACGACTGGTCAGGGTGTGGATGCGGTCCTGAACAATGAGCCGGTCGTGGAGCGTATTCCCCCTATCGGGAGTTCGGGATCCGGAAAAGGGCTCTACGAAGAGTATTTGATGTCTGGCACGACCTGGCACGTGATCATCGACACCGAAGATTGTTTCGATGAGCAGCGCACGCAGGGGTGGCCTTTCCTCTACAACATTTTGTGGGGGACGGCACGGGCTGTGGATATGGCCGCGATTGAGGCGCTGCGGTTCGCGATCGCGCCGCCGTTGGAGGAGTTGGAGGCGGTGGTGGTCGACGTGGTCGACCAGCTGCGCCAGGAGATCTGGCGTCCGCTGCTGCCCGCCATCACGATCTTGGGTGCGGTCACCCTGGCGTGGTGGGGACTGGTCCGCAAAAGGGCGACGCTCACGTTCGAGGGCATCGTGTGGATGGTCGCGGCGACCACGGCCGGTCTGTGGATCCTGGGATCGCCCGCCTCGTTCATGGGCTTGGTCAACGGGGTCATGACGGGTGGTGAGAACGTCATGACGGCGGCGGTGACCACCGTGACCGATGACGGGGAGGACGGCCGGTGCATCCCCGGCTCCCCGGAGATCGTCCGGGGGGTGGGGGAGGACTACCGCGATTTCGTCGCCCGGCAGCAGGCCGAGTACCTGTGGGAGACGCTGGCGTGCCGCCCCTGGATGGTGGGGGAGTTCGGGTCGGGTCCGGCCGCCGAAGAGCTGGCCGAGGAACACGCTCGGGATCTCATCCGCGCCCAGGCGCTGACGCGGACCGAGTCGATCGCTGTGGGCGTCAGCGTCGATGACGACGGCACCGATGAGTACTACGACACGCTGGTGGAGGAGCGTCAGACCGAGTTCGCGCGGATCTCGGGGGAGATCGAGGGCGCGCACACCCCCACCTGGGACATGTTCCGCGGTGCCAAGGGCGGAGACCGGACCCTGGCGGCGTTGGTGGGGTTGGTGGCGGCGATCTGCGGCGGCGGCCTGGTGCTGGCGGCCGCCATCGGGCTGCTGGTGCTCAAACTCGGGTTCCTGTTGCTGATGCTGCTGTCCCCGATCTTCTTCCTCTTCGGTATCCACCCCGGGTGGGGGAGGCGCGTGCTGCTGCGGTGGGCCGAGCTGCTCGCGGGATTGTTCCTCAAGATCTGGATGTGGATGGCCATGATCTTGATCCTCGTGTTGGTGCTCAACACCATCCTGTCCTCGGTGCAGCCCTACGGGCTGGCGCTGGTGATGATGGTCGCCCTGACCATCGCGGTACTCAAGTTCCGGCACGATATCTGGCCCGTGCTGACCACGGTGCAGTTCTCCGGCGCCGCCGCCCCGGGTGGTGGCGGGGGCGGTTACTCCTCGCTGCGCCACCAGGCGACGCGTGGTGCTACCCGGGTGGCCGGGGCGGCCACCCGCAAGGCCGGATCGCTCACCAAGGACATGACCAAGCTCGCCACCAAGGGGGCGATGGTGGGGTCGGCGGTCACCGGCGCGGGTGCGGCCGCCGGTCTGGTGATGGCAGGCAAGGCGCTCAATGACAGGTTCAACAGCCGCCCCACCCCTGAGGGCCGACAGCGCGGCTCCGAAACCATTTCGCAGGCGTTCGACGGCATGCGCCGCCAACAGGAGCGGGCGAACCAGGCCCCCGACCGGCACGGGGAGGCACAGGACCGGGACCACCTGGTGCGCCAGGGCGCGGGTGCACCGCGCCCGACCCGCCAGGACGGGCATGTGTCGCGGACCGCGCGGCCCTCGGCGGAGGCTCCTGAGCGCACACAGCCTGCGGGCGGTCGGGTGCCCACCCGCACGGAGACCGGGCAGGGGGTGCGGGGCGACCGTCAGCCGGACCAGGCGCCGGCCGCCGGGCGCCGGTCGGCCCCCTCGGGGCAGGCTCCCCCGCCCTCGGGCGGGCCGCGGCCCGCGGAGGGTGAGGGGCCCACTGCGGCTCCGCAGCGACGCCGTCCCTCGGGAGGCCGGGGAGGTGAGTCCTGATGGGCGCCAAGAAGGGCCTGACCGGTGTGGGGGTGGGGTTGGGTGCGTGCGTGATCGCGCTGGCCGTGGTCACCCAACAGGTCACCGCCCTGTCCTACCGGCAGGGTGGTGCCTCCCAGACCTGCCAGCCGGGCAACCCCCGACCCACGGGGGTGGTCGACCAGGGCGGGGTGAGTGCGATCGCCGGGGACGAGATCCCGGCGCAGATGCTGGAGCTGTATCAGGACGCCGCGCAGGCGTGGGGGATGGACTGGGCGCTGTTGGCGTCGGTGGGGTACCAGGAGTCCACGCACAACACCAACCGGGCCGTGGATGTGGAGAATCGGGCCAGGGCGTTGGGGCCGATGCAGTTCACCCCGCCCGCGTGGACCGAACACGGCCGGTACTGGGGCGATTTGACGGGGGAGGAGGGCACGCCTCCGCTGGAGGATCGGCTCGACCCTGAGACGGCGGTGTGGTCGGCGGCGCACAAGCTGAGCGACCAGGGCGCCAACACCGACCCGGAACAGGCGCTGATCCGCTATTACGGGGCCGACACCGACGGGTATGTGGACTCGGTCATGAACCGGGCCGATGACTACCGGGACGGGGATTTCTCCTCGGGCACGGGTGGTGAGATCGTCATGGCCAGTGTGGAGTGCCCACAGGAGGGCACTGGGATTCCTGGGCAGGCGCCGAACTATTCAGTGGCGGAGTTGGCCGCGCAAACGCACCTGGAGCCGTGCGTTGTGGAGGATCCGCCGTTTTCCCCGGGGAACATCCGTCCATTGACATGTGCGGCGCACCGCAACATCGTGGAGAATTTCCGGCCGCGGTTGAACTTCAGCGGCAACTGTATCCGCAGTGGCGGGGGCGGGGACCACCCGCTGGGTTTGGCCTGCGACTACATGACCTCACCGGGCGGGACCTACTCCACGGGCCCTCAGGAGCAGTTGGGCGACATGATCGCTGAACACGCCATCACCAACGCCGACACGTTGGGGGTCAAGTACGTGATCTGGCGACGCAGCATCTGGAACGCTGGGTGGACGGTGTGCCCGCCTGGACGCTCCGACAGGTCGGATGACTGGTACAACGGTGTTCCCGATATCTCGGGCGGGAAATGGTGTGGCATGGAGGACCGCGTCACGGTCACAGAAAACCACTACGACCATGTCCACATTTCGTACATCAGTTCCGCTTGATGGTTTTATTAATTGTAAATCAATTGTTGAACTGTTCGGCCAACTCGACCACCCATGAGGGGCCTTCGGTGTTGGTCATGATCACCAGGTAGTCGCCCAACTCCTTGGGCTCGTCGCCGCCGACGGGTTCGGCCTCCAGGCTGATGAGAAAGTGCACGCTGGTGGAGTCGTAGGCGCGCACCTGCTGGACGTCGGCCCGCCCGGTCCAGGCGTCCACGCTCTCGTCCTGGCCGAGCACACGCCAGATGCCATCGGCGATCCCGTCGGCGGTGGTGAGGGTGACGGCCTGGGTGTCGGTGGCCCACCGGTCGCCAAGCCGCTCGGTGTGGGCCTCGAACTCGTCACGGGTGAAATCGATCGTGGCCGCGGCGGCCAGGAAGTCCTCAGCCGCCGTACCGGCCTGGGCGAACTCGGCGCGCGAGTGGGGGAACCAGTCGTCCACCTCCCCGGTGGCGCCGGTGTCGACCTCGGGGACGGCCTCAGCGGTCGGCTCCGGGACCGCAGACGGGGACGGTGCGGGGGCCGGTTCCTCGGTGAACTGGTCACGGATCAGTGTGAAGCCGCCGACGGCCACCAGGGCGATAACGGCACCGATGATGATCGTGCGGGTGAGGCGCTGTGGGAGCGGCCGGTCCTTGGCCTGCGGGTCGAACACGGGGCGTCCTTCGGGTTCCGGGGTCGGGTCGTGCGGGGCGCACAGGGCGCGGGTTGTTGGCTACGGTGGGGCACCATGAGCGCTCTCGTGCGGCTGGTGCCGCTGCCGGTGGTGGTGGCCCTGGGTGTGGTCGGCTGCGCCACCGACACCGATGACCCCCTGCCCCCCGCCTCCGCGACGGCTGAGGATACGGCGCCGCCGTCGGCGACCACGCGGGTGAGCATGCTCTACACGGGCCTCTCGGATGAGCGTGTGCGCGGCCTGGACTATGAGGTCAGCGTGGCTCTGGGCGAACCGCTCGACGGCGGCGCGGGGTGCGATCTGGCGGCCCCTGAGGGCACGGTCACGGTGCCGGTGACCCTGAGGGTGGTCAACACCCACGACCCGGACTCCGTCGACCCCACACCGCCCGTGCAGGCTGACGGCTCTGGTGAGGGTGAGCCGGTGCTGTGGGCCACGCCGCGGTACGTGGAGGCCGCACCGGTGGGCGGGGCCGGGCCGCTGCGCTGGGCCCCCGAACGGAGCGGGTATCCGTGCACCGACCAGCCCGACCTGGAGTCGTTCGTGTCCCTGGGCTGGGAGTACCGGGAACAGGCGACGCTGACCGGCTACCTGACCGGGGTGCCCGAAACCGCACCGGAGGGGGCCGGGGTGCGCCTGGACCTGGTCCGGGAGCTGTGGGAGGTCCACCAAGGCGCACCCGGGCCGGTGACCGTGACCTACTGAGGTGTTCAGCCCACGGCCTCCTCCGCCTCGTGGGCCTCGACGGTGGGGCGGGGGCGGGTGGGGTTGGTGTCCAGCCACCCCAACAACTCCTGGGAGACCAGGTCCACGGCGATACGGGCCGTGCGCCCGTCCAGGTCGCGGTACAGGCACTGGCCGTTGCCCAGGGTGCGCAGGGCCGCGCGGTGCTCGTCGGAGTCCTCGATGCCCAGCAGCGCCATGACGTTGCCCACCTCGGTGTCTTCGGAGCTACGGAACGCGAAAACGCTGGACAGGTTGTTGGTGACCTGCTCGTTGAGCAGGTCACCGGCGTTCTGGGAGACCAGGATCAGGGCGGTGTTGCGGGATCGTCCCATCCGGGAGACCTCCGGGACCAGCTTGGCGCCCTCGGGGGTGGAGGTGACCGCCCACGCCTCATCCAGAAAGATCACCTTGGGCAGGCGCCGGTCCAAATCGTTCATCAACCGGCGGGCGAACTGGGACACCAGGTACAACAGCGCCACGGACAGGCGCTGCTGGTAGCTGTAATCGTCGCGGTGGGTGGACGCCTCCGGCAGGGACAAACCCCTGAGCGTGAACACGGTGGTCCACCCGGCGGTGTCCACGTGGGCCTCACCCCGGGGGTCGAAACACAGGTTGGCCAGGCTCATCTGCGACATGGACGACAGCACCGCGCCCAGGTTGCGCGACGCCGGCTCTTCCTGGCCCTGGAGGTAGTCGACCACCTTGGACAGGGACGGGTGGGGCTGGTCGGCGACTGCGGCCACGGCCTGGATCATCGCCGACTCGCGCTCCTCACTCATGCGCGGCAGGAGGAGGCGGAGGGTCTCGGTGGCCATGGTCTTGCGGGAGGGCAGGTCGTCGCCGAACGCGAAGGGGTCGAGCAGGCCCGGCTGGGCGGAGGCCAGCGACATCACGCGCGCCTGGCGGCCGCGCCGCTGGAGGAGCTGGACCAGCGATTCGGCGTCGCCCTTGGGGTCGATCGCGGCGACGGTCACCCCACGCAGGGCCAGCTGGTAGATGAGCAGCAACGCCAGCGTGGTCTTGCCGCCGCCCGGCTCACCGGTCACCGCGATGGCGGTGGGGCGGTTGCGGGCCGCGGCCACCAGCGGGTCGAAATGCACCACGCCCCGGGCCCGGCCCACGGTCTCCCCGACGTAGGGGCCCACCCACCCGTTGCCCACGGCGTCCTGCTCGTCCCCCACGGCCACGGTGGCGGTGGGCATGCCTCCGGCGATGGTGCGCAGCGGCTGGCGCTGGGCGTACGCCTGAAGGCGCACCCGGTCCCCCGGAAGCGACTCGTTCAGCAGTGAGAACTGGTCCCCGGTGGAGTGGGCGATGTCGATACCGATGTCCCGGTAGTGCTCGATGACCGCCTCCACCCGCTGGGTCAGCACACGCTGGTCGGCGGCCGAGACCCGCAGACGGTGCCAGCCGTAGACGAACGGCAGCCGCTCCTTGGTGATGCCGTGCTCCAGCGCGCGGGCGGCGTCGATCTGCTCGGCCAGGGCGATGGGCGCCTCCACGCCGGCCTCGGCGATGTGGGCGTCCATGTCGCGGGCGTGGGCGAGCTTGCGGCCCACATCCCGTGACGCCTTGGCGGGGGAGACCAGCCGCATCCGGCTGGTGACCTCGACGGGGAAGGGCAGGGCGTCGGCGTAGTACATCCACGGTTCCCCGTCGGGGAAGGCCATCAGGTCCGGGAACCGCGCGAAGCTCAGGTAGGCCACGTAGCTGGTGGTGGTGGGTTGCTCCAGACGCAGCATGGACCGGCCGTTGACGATGATGCCCTCCGCCAAGCGTTCGATCTCCCCGCGCCCCCACGCGCTGCGGTCGGCGGCTGAGGGGCGCCATGTCTCGTCCACCCCGCCGGTGGTGTGCTCCAGCAACCAGGCGATCTCATCGGAGGTGGCGTGGCGGGCGTACAGGGCGCTGGCGGCCAGGGCGCGGCCGAGCCGCTCGGCCTGGTCGGTCCACCGGTCGATCTCGGCGGCCTCGATCTCGTGATCGGTGAGGCCGAGCGCCTGCTCGGCCCTGAGGTAGAGGTCCTTGAAGTGGCCGAGCACGTCGCTGCCGGCGGCGCGGGCGCTGCGCGGGCCGAGCCGCACACCGAGATAGACCTCCTTGGTCCAAAAGTCCTTGGCCCACACGTGCCGGTACATCTGGTCCAGGTAGTCCTGCCAGCCGGGCCCGTCGGCCACGCGCGCGTCCAGTGTGTTGGCCCATTCGGCGGCCGGGTAGGGGCGGTGGGCCACACGCAGGTGGACTTCGGCGTCCTCCATGCGGATCGCGGCCAGGGCGATGGTGATGTTGGTGGCCAGGATCTCGCGGTCCTCGGGCGTGGAGAACTCATAGGCCGCGGTGGGCAGACGGAAGTAGGCCCATGCCTCGGTGTCGTTGAACAGCACGCGGTCATCGAAATAGCGGGCCGCGAGCTGGGCGCTCTGAGCGCTCGACGTCTTCATGGTCGGATACTCCAGGGGTTCAGGCGGCCGCGGGGGCCATCTCCTGCGTCTTTGGGGCGGACGCGGCCCGGTGCGGGGTCACCGCGTGCGGCAGGGTCATCGTGGGCAGGTGGCGGCGGGGCCGCGCCGCCACCCGGTGGCGGTCGGGGGCCTGGGGGCGGTGCCAGACGGTGGCCTGAACGCGCACGTGGGTGGGCTCGTACTCCGGGCGCAGCCGCACGTACACGCGGGCCTCCCGCAGGTACCGCACCTGGCTCTGCACGAGTTCACCGAGCCGTTTGGACTCGGCCACGGGCCGGGTCGCGGCCAGGGCCACCAGTGCCGGCGGCAGAACCCAGATCACCAGGTGCCACCCGTTGCCGAAGGTGAACGGCATCCTGATCAGCATCAACAGCACGCACCACACCGCCAGCGACGCCAGCGCGATACCCGCGGTGGTCATCGGGACCGGGGTGGGCAACCGGAAGTCGTAGAGCTTGTACAGGCGCTTTTCGATGCGCCAGATGTTGGTGTAGGTGGGCAGGTCCACGCGGCGCCTCCATCACGGTGTCAGGGCCCACGGGCCCGGTGGGCAGGGTCAGGAACCGGCGGCGGGGGCGGCGCCCTGGATGTCGCGCACGTACCACGCCCCGCCCTGCTCGACCATGGTCAGCTCGTAGCGCTGGGTCAGGGTGTCGGTCTCGGTGCCCTCGGCGAGCTGCCAGGTCACGGTGGCCTGCACCGGGCGCGGCTGTCCGGCCTCACCAGCGGGCACGACCAGGTCCACGGACACGAACTCGAACACACCGGGCAGGGGGTCGACGCTGGCGCCGGGCTCGACGTAGCGGTCCAGGTGCTCGGGGGTCTCGGCGTAGGCGGCCAGGAACCCGGACACGACCGGTTCCATGGCCTCGGCGGCCTGGGCGTCGGTGTCGGGGGCGGCCTGCTCGGGCAGGGTGGCCTGGTCCGGGGCGGGCAGGAGTGCGGGCGGGGCGGCCACCACCAGCGCGGTCCCGGACTCATCGGCGTAGATGGGCACCTCAAGGTGCATCGGCTGGCCGTTCACCCGCGCGGAGAGGGTGACCACGCCGTTGTGGGCGTCGTCTGCCCGCACCCGGACGATGCGCACGCGCTCCCCAGTGATGCCCTCGGGGAGGGTGAAGTCCCGGAGCTGGTCCTCGGGCACGAAGTCGGCCAGGACCGCGCCCGCGTCCTCCTGCGCCTCCTCCTCGTCCTCGTCCTCGTCCTCGTCTTCGGCGCCGGCGGGGGCGGCGGGGGCGGCGGGGGATGAGCCCTGGAGGTAGACCTCGGCGAAGGACGCGGCGAACGCCGCGGCGGCATCCTCCGGGAAGGCGGGGGTGTCCTCGACGGCCTGCGCCTCCTCCTGGCCCGGGGCCGTGTCGAGGGCCCACACCCGGTACTGGCTGACGACGAAGTTGACCGACATCAACACCAGGACCGTCCAGATCACCCCACGGCCGAGATAGACACGCCAACGGCCCCCACTGCCACGGCGGCCGGTCCGGGGCGCAGGGGTGGCCTCACCGGTAGAGCGTTTGGGGGCCATCAATCCTCCGGTTTGTGTGGGATGAGGGGGTCACGGGACACGGCAGGCCGCACACGGATTGTAGAGGTCACCACCCGCATTCGGGCAGTGAGTTCCACGCCTATGGCCCGGCCGAAACCGGTCGATTGGTGCTGTGGGTCTCCTGCGCGAGCATGCGAGGCGATACGTTGCACAAACATGACAGTGGGTGAGGTCGGGCGAGTGCGGTTGGCGGGACGCGATTTCTCCCTGTGGTGGGTGCGACAACACGCGTCTCAGCTTCAACGGTGGTTCGAGCGTGCCCGTGCTGAACAGGGACACGCGCTCTGCCTGTGCCATTCGGCGGGGTTACGGTTGGTGATCCGCCAGCGGGAGGGCCGTCACCACCTGGCAGTGTGGCCGGGGGAGGGGCATCAGCACAATCCCCGATGTGCGTTCCACTCTCAGGATCGGCCTGACCACACCGACCCCGGGGACAGACGTCACGCGGCCATCGACCAGCACGCGAACGGCACCACGATCCGCCTCAATGTGGCCCTGCGCGCTCGCACGTCTACCAACACTCCACGCCCGGCACCGGTTACGCAGGGGCGTGCGAATCCGACGGTCTCGCGCGCCAGCACCGGCTTGCTGGGCATGCTGCACTATCTGTGGGAGGCCAGCCGCCTACACACCTGGCGGCCGGGCCACCCGCGCACATGGGGGGAGTGTGCTTCGCGGGTGCGAGCGGTGGCCGCGGACGCGGACGTCAATCAGCTCCCCCTGAGCGAGGTGCTCTATGTCGTGCCGCCCTACAGCTCGGCAGTCGCCGACCACAACGCCGCAGCGTTGACCGCGTGGCAGAACACGCTCACCCGTGACCGACGGCGGGGGCTGTTGCTGGGGGAGATCAAGACGGTGCAGGACAGCCGGTTCGGGCAACAGATCCGGTTGCGCCACCTGGCCCGTGGGGTGTTCGTCCGCAACGAGCTGATGGCCCGGGTCCGGCGCTCCTACCGGTCGGCGTTCGCCGCCCCTGAATCGTGGGGGGCGCGGTGCGTGGTGCTGGCCGCAGTGGAGGTCACCCCGAAGGGCTACCTTCAGGCCTTGGATCTGGCTGTGATGTTGACCAACCGTGTCTATCTGCCGACCGACTCCACGCACGAGGTGCGCATGGCGGACGCGTTGGTGGGCGCGGGGCGGTCCTTCCGAAAACCGGTGCGCTACGACACCGCGCAGGGTGTGCTGCCGGATTTCGTGCTAGTCGACACCGATCCGCACACCTGTGTGGAGGTCTTGGGGATGCTCGACAATCCCGACTACGCCGCGCACCAACAGGACAAGATGGCGCACTACCAGGCCACGAACACGCCGGTGATCGGGTGGGACGTGCGGGGCCCTCTTCCTGACCTGCGGTCCTAGGCCTGGAACCGGCGCATGGGCGTGACGGGGCCACCCCTCACGGGGTGGCCCCGTTGGGGTCAAGGTCAGTCGTTGGCGGGGAAGAAGGTCACCCAGCCCCCGGCGCCATGCCAGACGGAGGCACGCACCGTACCAGCGGGCAGCTGAAGCCGACGCAGCTGACGCGGCTGGGGGTAGGTTCCCGCCCACGGCGCGTGGGTGAAGTAGGTGACTCCGAACTCGTTGTCGCTGTCGGTGATCAACACGGCGAACTTGCCGCGCTTCTTGTTGGCCCTACGAACCAAGTGTGCGATCTCCGCTTCGTCTGCGAGACGGTTGCACAGTGCCTCCTCGTCGGGGAATGGCTTGCCGTCGTGACCGCGCGCCTGGTCTCGCAGGGCGTCGAATGCCTTCCGGCCTTCCGGTGAGACCTGGTAGAACCATGCGCCGCCACCGGTTCCGTGATCCTCAACCGTGCCGACGGCCGTGCCGTTGATGTGCACGACCAGGTGGACGGCGGCACCGTCATGGGTGGGCATCGTGTTGAAGTCGCTCAGCCGGACCCGGACCGGGGCGCTCGTGTTGGTGTGGGGCATGACGAACGTCATGTCAGGCATTCCTCCTGCTGGGATGGCCACGCCGTGTTGGGGGCAGGGGCCGAAGAACTGTGGTCGGTGTGCTCTGCCCGGGGCGCGGTTCCGCCCCGGGCAGAGCGTGGTCTGTGATCAGAAGGGCGGTTCGTCGGTGAACGCGCCGGGGGACGGTGTTGGTTTGGCCTCGGAACGGGGGGCCGGTGTGGGCAGTGCCCACTGGCCGTCGGAGAGTTCACGCGCGGCTGCGGTGGGCTCGATGTCGCACGTCAAGTTCAGTGCGTGCAGGACTCCGAGCAGGATCAGGCCGAGTTCCTGGGCGGCGTCGTCGGCATCGCCGGGGGTACTCGGTCCCGTGGTGGTGTCCAACAGGTTCATGGCGTGATCCACGGTGGCCTGGTCGATGTGCACGTCGGTGATCTCTCCGGCCTGGTCCTGGTGGCCGGTGCCGTAGTCGGCGCTGTCCCACAGGTCGCTTGTGGCGTCCTTCCAGGCCTCCATGAGGAGCTCGTCGGGGTTCTCCAGTGCCAGCGGCTTCGCCTGGGCGAGGATCTGCCGTGCCAGGGTGGTGAGCCCGGCGCGGGTGTGTTCGTGGCCGCGCCGGTTCGCCAGTGCCAGGGCGTGGGCCGCTCGGGTGGACATCTCGGGTTCGTAGAAACCATCCATCGGGTTCTCCAGGGTCGTCATGGGGGCGGCGCACGGCAGGGAAGGGGCGCGCCGCCCCTGTGGTCATCGGTGTGCGGACTGGTGCGCCGGGCGGATCGCTCGCTCGGTGGGGTCAGCCCTCCTGGGGGAGGGCCAGTGTCACCGCCGCGCCACCGTCGTCACCGGGACCGATGGTCATGACCAGTTCGGCCAACGTCTCCTGGTCGCCACCGCGCGGCACCCGATACAGCTCGACGTGCCGGGTGGAACCACCGGAAGACCGGAGGGCGACGCTCGCCGCCGACCACAGCACGTCCCACCAACGCCCGTTCTCGTCCTGCGGGTGGGGTTCGGTGCCGGGCCACTCGACCATGTCCAGCCACGCCGCGCGAGTCAGTGCGATAGGTATGGCCCACCTGGCATCGGCCGCCATGTCGGCGGGCGGCTCGATGAGGTGACCGTCCTGGATCAGTCCGGCCCGGGTGACGCCCGACCGGTCGAGCGCGACACTGCGAGCCTGGGCGGCCTCGGTGACGGCACGCTCGTGGTCGGGTGCACTGGTGTCCGGCTCGGGGGTCCACCGCATCGCGTCAGGGGATGGGGAGTGCTCAACCACGTGGGTCTCCTTCGTGTGGGAGTCGAGATGGTCGCTGGCGGGAGTGCCACCCCCCACCAACACACCCTATTAAAACACAGAAACACCCTATTAAGCAACTCGCGTAGTGGGTGAAACTGGAGTACACAGCCTCAGGAAGGGTTTCGCCGAACCCAAGGCAAGTACGCGGTCCCATCCGTGGCCAGGGCGCGCGCTTCCGCCCGAACGGCGGTACGCACGGGATCCAAAGCCTCAGCGGAGACCAGCGGCACCCTCGGTGGGGGCGCCGGGGCCGGGCACCATGTAGCACTTGCGCGGCTATCCCAGTCGCACCATCGGGTCGGTGCTGGACAGTAGGTGAACGCGCGTTCGACGGGCACCCACCTGCCCGCCCCGGCGTCGGCCCCACACGCCTCCCACAGACGGCGGCGCTGACTGCCTGCCTCCGGCGACGGGCCCGAGGTAGGCCTGACGGATGGTGAGCACGCCTATGGCCGCGTCGATGTCCTCGCACACCGGGCTGCGCAGGCCGTGCCCCGGGTCGGTTCCGGCGACCAGTACCAGGTCGCGCACTCGGCCCTGCTCCTGGTAGGGCGCGGCAATGCAGCCGAGCCGGGGCCGGGGGCGAGCATGGCGTATCCGGCCTGGTCCACGCGACGGTGTCTGCGCACCATGAGCCCAGCCCGGCGCCCGGTCTGTCGCTCCAGCGGCCGGGCAGAGCCACAGCGCGCCCCTGCACGATCTCGCCGTGGCTGGTCTTCACCCACGGCCGATGTCGGGTTCGGCGGCGGGCCGGTTGGGCGTGAGCGTGGGCGATCACGCCGGTGGCGGCCCCGGTCCTCCTTCGGAGCCGCCACCATGGCCGGGAAGGGTCAGTGCTCGGTGAACAGGACCAACGCCGGATCGGCGCCCGAACCTTCGGCGGCCCAGTCCCCGACCACGCCTTCGCTGGTGTCGGGGTCCAAGCGGTAGGGGAGGACCTCGATGCCGGTGACCGTCAGGCCGTGTTGAGCGCCAGAGGCGGCCACGATGACCTTCGCGTGGCTGCTCAGGCACTCCTCCTGGGCCGCTCTGAGAGCCTCGATGAGATCGTTGACCGTCCTCGTCGGATCATCTCCCCGGTCGTAGTTGTGGTCGTTCCCAGGGCAGTGGTCACCGCTCTGCTCGCCGGTGATCACTTCGATGGCCTCGGCCGGAGTGAGGGCCTGCCAGTCCAACCGCCTGGTGTCCGGGTTGCGGCGGCGCAGGTGGAGCCTGTCCAGACTCTGGGTGCCCGTGTCGCTGATGCTCCAAGCGGCCAGCAACGAGCACAGGCCGCCAGGGTCGCCGGTCGGCCAGGTGACACGGACCACGATCAACCGGCCCTGGGCGATTCGGTCGCTGGTCAGGCGATAGGTCCGGCCATGGTGGTCCAACAACGCGGTGAACCGCTGTGGGGACCACGGGGCCGGGCACAGGGGTGCTTGGCTCTGACTCTGCCCGTCTGGGGTGTCCGTGAGCGGTGCGGGAGTGCGCATGAGCGTCCTTCTCCGTTGAATGTCGAGATGTCGCGGGTGGGAGTGCCACCCCCCACCAACACGCCCTATTAAAACACAGAGACACCCCATTAAACAACTGGCTTCGTGGGTGGCGCTGGAGTTCAGGCCACGCGGTGGGTCCGCGGCACCTGGCCGGGCGCCGCGGACCCGCTCGTCACACCCGCCCCACCGGGTATCGCTGGCGCAGCTCCCAGTGGGCATCGCCGCTGTCGTCGCCCTGGGCGTGGCATGCCAGCCACGCCAGGCCTGGGCGTGGCATGCCGAGCGTGGCCAGAAGGTCGGCCACCACATCGACCTCCGAGCACGTGAGCTTCTCACCCAGGTTCTCGGCCAGGTAGGGGTCACACCACACGCGCGCCCACTCCTGGGTGGGGTCGGACGCCGTCTCCAGCGCGGGCTGCAACTCCGCGCCGTCAGCGATCAGCGTGTGCGCCTTCGTGGTGCTGATGTCGTGCCACGGGCGCCCCTGCCAGCGGGCCAGAGTGGCGACCAGCCGGTAGGTGCCGGTGGCGCGGGTGTGCCAGGTCGCGCGGATCTCCACCGGGGCGGCCTGCCCGCGGCGCTGCCAGTGGATGCGCAGGGTGACGAAGGGGGCGCCTTCGTCGTCGGCGCCGTGTCGCACGGTGAACGATCGGCGAAAACGGGTTGCCTGCTCGATCAGCGCAGTGAGGGCTTCTGGCATGGCTAGGGGCCGCGGGTAGGTGACGTGGTTCATGAGCGTCCCTTTCGGGTCGGGGTGTCGAGATGTCGCCAGCGGGAGTGCCACCCCCCACCAACGCATCCTATTAAAACACAACTACACCCTATTAAACAACTCATGTGGTGCGAGAATAGAATCCTGAGCTGCGCATATCGCGACGTCAGCCAGTCTGCTTGTCCCTGCGTGCGCGGGCCCAGTAACGATCATCCACGGTCGATCGCTTCCAGTAACGGATACCGTCACGCACCCAGTCAGGCTCCCCCAGCACGTTGTTGCCCGCAGGGCTGGCGTCCGAGCGCACCGTGCCGTAGTCGAACCCGGTGTAGTCGGCGATCGCGTGTTGATCCAGCAATTGATTCGGGGGCACGTCGGAGTCTGCGGGCGGCAACCACACCCACTCACCCACGAGGGCCTCCGCCGCAGCGGCGTCGTAGAGCTTGGCCACACCCCTTTTACCCACACACGGCACCCGTTCACGCCATGCCTGGCTGTTCACCCACCGCTCACGGACATACCTGGGGGTGCGCCGGTAGCGGCGCGCGATGTCAGCGGTCGACATCGGTGGTCGCTCTTCCTGCCTGTGCTCTACCATGTGCATGCTCCTGTTGGGAAACCTCAGGGGAGTCGAGATGCGGGCGGTGGGCATGCCACCGACCCCCTTGGGGGTCGAACCCACCGCCCCTTTTTTGATCATCGGGCAACCTATCGGAACACAGTCCCCACCAGCGTTGACCGCCCGCGGTCCCGGCTCGCGTGGGTCCCGCAAACCGCAGCCACCCCAGACACGAACCCGCTCTTGGAGTGCGGCGTCCTCGGTCATGATCACGCCCATGGTCACCCCCACCATCTCCTCACCTGGCCCTAGGGAGCGGACAACGCACGGCACAATCGATGTGTCGGCGTACACGGTAGAGGTCCGAACACGCCTGGGGCGGGACCGCCCCGTGAGGGCCGGCCCCGCCGTTTCAGGACATCAGGCCCTCGGGCGCCGGTGCCAGAGCACCCGTGCGCCGAGCGGGGTCCGCCGGTACACGGTCCGGCCGGACTCTGCGAATCGGGTCGCCAGCTTCTTGGTCAGCAGCGCCTCCTTGGTGGCGGGGTGGCCGGTGATCTCGCCCCGCTCGTTGATGTCGGCGGTGGCTAGAGCGTTCAGGGCCGCGTTGCCGAGAGGGTCGGCGATCTCGCGGACCTCGGCGTCGGTATCCGTCGCAGGGGCGGCCCCCTGCGGGCGCGACGCGCGCAGGCACGCCGTGGGGGTGCGGGTGGCCCACCCGAGGTCGTCCAGCGTCACGCGGTAGGCGGTCAGCTCCTGCATCCACCACGTGAAGCCGTCTCCCATGAGGCGACCGTCGCGCAGGTGGTAGACGTGCACCTGCCCCTCACCGAGGGGGTGGACGAAGAAGCCCGTGGCGGTGCTGGTCTCCTCCTCGTAGGGGCCCTCGAGCGCGGCGGGGGTGTGCCCGGCCGCAATGAGGGCGTCGACGACGGCCCGCACGTCGGGGTCGCCGACCACGTCCGGCTCGCATCCCAGCGTGCTTGCGCCGTCCTCGCTTGGGGTGGTAACGGGCGGGGCCGGCCGCCAGGCGCGCACGCAGGAGGAGATCATGGGGTCGAACGCCCACCCGGTCTCGCGCAACGCCTGGGCGGCCTTGTGCAGCGCGGTGCGGGGGAAGCGGTCATTAGCGGGGTCGTGCACTTGGCCGTTGGTCAGGAAGTACACGTACACCCACCGGTCTCCAGCGATGTCGGCGCCGCGGGGGATGGTCATGTAGCCGTTGGCGGTGCTGGTCTCGGGGTCGTACTCTTCGTCCAGCTCCGCTAGGGGCAGCCCGGCGGCGGCCAGGGCCTCGAGTGCGGCGCGCGCGGTGGCGTCGTCGGCGTGCTGGGGTTCAAAACCGCGTCCGGCGCCCTGGTGGGCGATCACCCGCCCCTCGGCAGGGGGTGTGGGGTCGCAGGCGCGGTCGTGGTCGATCGCCTTGCGGCACACCTTCCCGGAGGCGAATCGGCGTCCGCACTCACCCGGGGCGGCTTCGGGGCGCGGCACGGCCGACCCAGAGTGCAGAGGGACGCACGCCCGGTCGTGGCCGGCAGGCTTGGCGCAGGCCTGCCCGAACAGGAACCGGCGGCCGCAGGTGTCCGTGTCCGTCGGGGCGTCAGCGAACGCGTGGGCGGCACGCCTCATGCGTACGTCCAGGGCGCGCCGCACGCCCTTGGCGGTCAACACGTGCACGCCCCGGGGCTGACCAGTGAAGCCGTGCCCCTGGTCGACGTACTCGGCCAGGCCGCGGTCCACCATCCCGCGCAGGGTGCGCTGGCCGATGTTCTTGCCCTTGTCGTTGACATGCAGCACCAGGGGCTGTTCGCCGGTGCGTTCGGCGTGCTCCAGGGCGAACACGGCGGCGGCGTCCATCAGGGTTGTGGGGGCGCGCATGGGCGTCCTTCCGTTCGGAGTGTCGAGATGTCGCTGGTGGGAGTGCCACCCCCCACCAACGCGCCTCATTAAACCACAGATACACCCTATTACACAACAACATACGGGGGTCGGCTCCGAACTGGGTTCATGCCCCTTTCGGCCGCATGGGCGAGCACTCGGTTCCGGGCGCCGCGCACCCCCTGCGGAGAGTGCGCGGCGCCCCTGTGGCGGCGCGGTGGTTCAGCTGGTCTCATCCCCGGTGGCGGGCCCGGCCTCCTCGCCGGCGCGCAGAACCAGGTAGGCGCCTTCCAGAGCACCGTGGTCCCGTACCACGTAGCCCTCGGCAGCCAGCAACTCCCGGGCGCGCTCAGCGGCCCGGGGCACGGCCGGGTCGGTGTAGACCTCCACGCCCTGGGCGCGCGCCCCGCCCGCCATGTCGGGGGTCACCTGGGTCACGGCGTTGCCGAGCGGGGCGAGCAGCGCCTGAACGGTGTCGACACGGCGCCGCCAGGCGTCGGGGATCGGTGGCCGGGTGGCGCGGTCGGCGTGCAGTGCCGCGCGCACCCGCTCCGGGACGGGCACCGGGGCAACAGCCTCGGCCAGGGCGTCCACGGACTCCAGAAGCCCCGTGTCAGGGGCGCCGGGCCCGGACACGTGGTAGCTCTCCGTCTCCTGGGCCCATCCCACCCTCCAGGGCATTTCGGGCAGCTCGTGGGTGCGCTCCGGTGGCATTGGGTCCGTGTCGGCGTCGACGCGACGCAGCTCCGCGGTGCGGCGGAAGGGGTTCACCGGGCGGCTCCCCGGGTGAGGGCAGCGGTGATGATCTCACGCACGGCCGTGCGGTGGTGGCCCGGGGCGGTCTCGTAGGCGGTCAGGTCGACGGCGGGCGGTCGGCCGCCGCGTCCACGGCGGTCGGCGAGAAAGCGCCGCAACGCGGACAGGTCGGCGCTGTTGTTCAGCCAGCGCAGGATGTGGGCGTCCTGGGCTCCGACGCGGTGGGCGGCGGTCCACAGGGCGGCCAGGACGTTGGCGGCGTCCACGGTGATGGGTTCGGCCTCGGCCTCGTTGGCCTGGGTGCGCAGCTCGTCCAGGGCCTGGCGGGCCCGGGGCGCGGTCGTGTCGTGATCCATGGTGATGCTCCAAAAGGTGTGGGCCAGGCCCCTGGGTCGGGGCCCGGCGTGAGTGGTTAGGGGGACAGGGGCGTGGGCCGCTCGCGGCGGACCGGGCGACGCTCGCGGGCGCGGCGCTCGGCGGTCGCGAGGTTCTCCCTCAGGTTTGGGTCACAGTGCAGCCAGTACTGCTTGTACTCGTGTGGCAGGGCGTCCAGCTCGGCGACGGACCTCGGCTGTGGTGCCTCCTTCTCGATCCGGCAGTACAGGCACAGTTCATCGCGTTCGCGCACGCCGGCGTTCTGCGCGCCGCAACCAGCGCAGTGCCCCAGCCACAAGCCGTGCGTGTCGCTCTCGGGCAGCTCGGCAATGGCCTGCGCCATCCGGGCCGCGGCGTCGACGGCTTGGAGCGGTTCCAGGAGGGTGGTGTCCTGGCAGCGGGTGAGTGTCGACTCATGCAAGATCTGCTTGACCTCCTCCGGCATTCTCAGCGGCTGGGTCACGGTCACTCCCGGACGGGAGGTGTACACCGCGTGGGTGAACCCGCTGGCCCATCCGATCTGGGCGAGCACCGAACGGCCCGCGGTGTGCATGCGGATCGTGTACGTGGCGCTGGTGCCGTATCCGACCCATGACAGGCGGATCCGGTCGGCCAGGTCGGTGATGACCGCGCGCATCAGGGTGCGGTCGGCCGGTTCGCTGGGCACGTACTCGCGGGTGAGGTCGCTGCTCTGGCGGCCGTAGGGGATCCCGATGGTCACCTTGTCGGGGATGCGGGCGGCCGTGTAGCCGTTCGGGTCCGGTCCCGTGGACGGGCGCGGATGCGTCATCATGGTGTGTGTCTCCTTCGTTCGGTTCCCTACTCGGTTCTGGTTCGGGGGAGGTGCCAGGGCCGCCCGATCTTTGCCGGTGGGGCGGCCCTGGTCGTGTGATGAGGCGGTCTCAGCCGCCGTCGGTGCTGCGGTGCAGGGTGTGGCCGTGTGGGCACACCAGAGTGGTCACATGCAGTTCCTGGAAGGGAGCGCGGTCCTCCAGGTGGTTCGTGCCGGTGGTGAACAGCTCCCCGCACGCCTCACCGTCGGGGGTGAGGGTCCGGCAGAACACGCCGTCCTCGGCGAGCCCGGTCAGTCGGGCGGGCGACATCTGGTCGCGATGGTGGCTGTAGGGGCGGTGGGCGCCGGTGTCGAGCCTGATGCGCGCCCGCTCGGGTACCACCACGCCTTGCACTTGTCGGACGGTACTGGGCGGCGCGGGCAGCTTCGGCGTCGGCCTGCATCGCCTCGCGGATGGCACGGCGCACGTCGGGGTGTTCCACTGCCATGGCACGGAGGTCTCCCATGTGGGTGTCGTCGCGCAGGGCCTCGGCGCGGGCGGTCCGTTCGGCCCTGCGGTCCTGGGCCCGAGTGGTGAGGGCGTGGCGTAGCTGGCGCACCAGTGCGGTGATCCTGCTCATGCGCACTCTCCGTTCGTGTTCGTAGTTGTGGTGGGATCGGCTTGGGTGAGCGCTTCTTCTGCTAAGGCGGCGATGCGGTCGTGGTGGGGGTGGCGGTCGTAGGCGTCCAAGACGCTGGCCCTTGGCCGGTAGACGTGCTCAGGGGCTTGCTGATAGGGCGGGCCGCCCGGCTTCGATGGGGGCGGCCCGCCTTGTGGGGTCAGATCAGGCAGAGCCTCGCTGGGGTGATCCTGATCCGGCAGCCTCGCGATCGAGCTGGTTGCGGAGGGCCTCGATCCACTTCTCAGGGGGGACGCCCACGGCCAAGGACCTCTGCAAGAGCCGGGCCATGGTGTAGTCGGCATCGACCGTCAACGCCGTGTTGATCGCTGCCTGCGCCATGGGCAGGTTGCCGTCCACCCATGCGGCGATGGCGACCAGGGTCGCGGGGGCGGCACGAAAGGCGGGGGGTGCCGTGCGCGTGACGCGCGACCACAGGTCCAGGTGGATTCGGGCGGTCTCGGGGAGGATCCTGAGCCCCACGGCGTCACGCACCTCCTTGGGGTGCAGGAACACCGCCAATCGCACCAGGTCAGCGACACTGTCCGGGCCTTGGTTCGTACGCTCGCCCTCGACGGCGGTGTACACCTCCGTTGTCCGGTAGGAGTTCAAGCCCCTCGCCCCCGACCGCAACAAGCGGACAACCTCCTTCTTCGCGGCGTCGACAGCGGCCCTGACCTCATCGGGCCGCACCGTGGCGGACGGCTCCAGGCTGCGGCGGGCCTCGGCGACCGGGTCCACCACGGGCCCCCTGTCGCGGGTCGCACCGCGCACGATGGCTTCGGCGGGCCCGGTGGAGCGGTCGGGGTCGATCGGGGTGCCCTCGGGCGGGCAGCAGCTGGAGTCTCGGCAGGTGTAGGACCAGTACCGGCCCTCGTTCACCCGCAGAGCGTCCCGAACGGTCAGCCCACGCCCCCACGCGGCGGTGACGATCTGGTCGACATGCGCGGTGACCTGGCCACCACTCCCGTAGCCGATGATGATGAGGTTGTCGCAGCCCTGTGCTGAGGCCGGGCCGACGACCGACTGGGCGTTGGCCCGTGTGTCACCGTCGCCGACCTGCTGGAAGTCCCGGAGCGCACACCAGCGCAGAGCGCCGCCGCACAGCCCGAGGGTGACCAGACCGACTTCGGGCGGCTCGCCTACCAGGTAGGGCACGGTCGCGATGAGGTCGTTGGGCGAGGACAACTTGATGGGGCTCTGAGTCATGCCCGTCTCTCCCTTGTTGGGTGTCGAGATGTCGCCAGTGGGAGTGCCACCCCCCACCAACACACCCTATTAAAACACAGAAACACCCCATTACACAACTTGAGATGGAGTGAGTCCGTCCCGGATGGGCCTTACACGCTCTCCCCCGCACGGCCCCCTTCCGCGCACAGCCACGAAGGACGTGCGACGGCCAGGAACATGACACCCGCGTGACCGCGACCACGCGCCCCTTCATCTCGGGCCCACACGTGGCGTCGGACCTTCGCCATGTCCGGAGCAAACCCCGGTCCGCTGGGCAGCGATATAGGGGATGATCACCACACCGCGGCAGCTGGCAGAGCAGTCCGCCCACGACGAAGGCAAGCGCTGTAGGGCGAGAGTCAGAGTCTGGGGATTGCCCCGACGTTGATGAGGGTGACGCCGGCGTCCGGTCAGTTGGCGCGCGCGACGTCCAGGGCCTCTGTTTCGGTGTCGGTCTTGATCGTGTTGGCGAGCACCACGCCGTCGGCCGATACGACTACAGCAGTGCCCTCAAAGGGTGGCGGGGCCACCTTTGTTCGGGTGGCCCCGCTCGACAGGATCAGGCGCAATGATCAGCGCGAACGAGTTTGCGTGCCGCTCAGACTCGTTCGCGGCGCAGGATGCACTTAGGCGTCAACACCGATGGCACGTCGTCGGGAGCCTGATCCCAGTTCAGCACCCGCCAGTGGGCATCCCAACGACGCGCGACATGCACGGCGGCACGAATGATCGTGTACGGGTCGTCGTACCAGTGGCAGGTGAGCACCAATCGGTACGGTCCACCAAGCCCGTGTGCGCCCTCCAGGTGGGGCGCTGGGGCGTCGTGGCCGCGCAGAGGACGGAACCCATGCCGTACCTCGATCGACCCAGCGGCCGCCGAGAATCCAGCGGGCCTCGACAGGCTGGGGCTGTTGGTAAGCCGGTGCTCCACGCGGGCGTCGCCGCCGATGCGCACGGTGACCGTCCACAGGGTGACCAGGACGCGGGCAGGCCCCACACGGGAGTGGGGCCCGGACAAGGGATCAGGAGATCAGGGCGTCCGGCGATATCGCGGGGGCGGGCGGGGCGTGCGGTGGTGGGCGGCGCCGTCACGGGACTCGATGGCGGCCAGGGCGGCGGTCAGCACCGGGGGCCTCCTCGACGTCGATCAGGGTGATGGTGGCGTCGGGCCAGTTGGCGCAGGCGGCGGCCAGGGCCTCGTGGGCGGTGTCGGCCTTGATCGTGTCGGCGAGTGTCTCGCCGTCGGCCCATGTCACGTGCACGTCGTGTTCGGGGCGGGGGTCGCTGTCGTAGTCGTAGGTCCAGGGGTCCAGGTGCAGGTCGCACCAGTGCGTGTGCGCCTGGCGCAGGTGGGCGTGGTAGGTATCCATGCCCAGGTCGTGGGTGGTCTCGGGATAGTCCTCGGCCAGCAGGAGATGCGACAGGGCCGAGCGGATCCGGCGGTTCACGGCGGCGGTGTCGGTGGAGGCGTCGATGACGGCGGTCAGGTCGTGCTGGGGGTCGGTGAGTAGGTGGCTGATGACCCGTGCGTCCACCGCCACGGGGACGGTGGCCAGGGCCTGGCGCACGCGCTCGATGCGGGCGCGGGCCGTACTCGTTGGCGAGATCTGCATGGTGTTCACTCCTTGGTGTTGTCGCTGCTGGGCGGGTCGTAGACGTCGATTCCAGCCAGGACCAGGGCGTTGAGGTCGCCCCGGGTGCCTGGGGGGAGGGTGGCGGCTGCGGTCAGAACTCGGTGGGCGGCCTCGGCCTCCTGGCGGGGTGCGGCGGTGAGTCCGTCGGTGGCCCCGACGAACGCGGTGTCTTCGGTCCAGGCGCGCAGGTCGGCGCCGGTGACCTGGTCGTGGGCGGCGGCCAGCAGCAGCGCGCCGAGCACGTCAGCGGCCTGGGTGGCCAGGTAGGGGCTGGTGGGTGCCCCGGCGGTGGCGGCCTCGACCAGTCGGCGGGCGTGCTTGGTGTGCGCGGCCAGGGTCGGCGCTGTGGGCAGCGCGGTGTCCGAAACGCCGAGCCGGGAGCGCAGTCGCCTCTGCCGTGTCTGGGTGCTGGCTCCGCTGGCGTGACCACGCAGGACGGCGATGTCGTCCCAGGAAACGCCGTCTCGGGCGTACTGGGCGGCGGTGATGATCACCTCGGCGTGCTCGATGCCGGTGTGGGCGTCGCTGATCAGCACGGTGGCGGCGTCCAACTCCAGGCGGGTCACGGGCACGGCGCCCTCTCCGGCGGTCCTGCGGCTGATGTCGGCGGCCACACGGGCCACGGCGAGCGCGGCGAGCGTGTGCGGGGCGCCGGTTCCGGCCTGCTCGCCCAGGTCGGGGTAGCGCGCGATAAGGATGCGTAGGGCCTCGGTGGTGCTCATCGTCATGGGTGTTCCTGGGTGTCGTGGGTGGTCGGGTCGAGCAGGGGGCCGCATCCGGGCGGGTAGGGGCCGCCGGTGAAGAAGTAGGCGGTGCCAGGCCGTCCGCACTGGGGGCCGAAGGGGTGCCAGGCCAGCGTGTCCTCCGCTGCCTGCATGTGGGTCTCGCACAACGGTGAGGTGCGCAGCGGCTCCGGTCGCCACGCCCGTGCCAGCGGGCCGGAGCGCCGCACGAGGTGCCGCACCCGATGTCGTGCCACAAGCAGTGCCGCGCTCCGATCGGTACCACGGGCCCGCGGGGAAAGGGGTTAAACACTGCTCTGTCCTGGAACCCGCGGTGGTGGCCGCCCCGTGGGCGTCCGTGGGGCGGCCGGGTGGTCAGTGGGCGTCGCGGGGGTCAGGAACGACAGGGTTCCCCTCGTCCTGGTCGTCGTGCCCGATGGTCTGGCCGCAGTGGTGGCACACATCGCGCTCGGCGCGCTCGACCTGGTCGCGGGCGGTCTCGATCAGCTCGGCCAGCCACGTCACGTGCCCCATGTCCAGGGGCACGCTGTGGCGGGTGTCGTCGGCCTCGCTAAGGCACAGCGTGCTGGTGGGCCCCTCGGCGGTGGGGTAGTTGGTGACCAGTTCCCCGATGGCGTCGGCGGTGCGCTCGGCCAGGCTCTGGCGGCTGTTGCCGGGCGGCCACGGGTCGGGGTGGCACCAGGCGCACACGCCCTGGAGGGGGTGGCCGTCGTGGGAGCGGTCGGCGTCGGCGCGGGCCGCCACGGCGGCCTCCATGATCCAGACCAGATGCAGCCAAGCCAGGTCCACGGGGACGCCCTCCTGCTGCCAGTGGGGGCTCAGGACGGTGCACGCGGCCCCGGTCGTCGGCTGCGCCGGGGTGATCGGGTGGTTGGTGGCCAGTTCGCCCACGGCGTTGACCAGGCGTGCGATGGCGGGTGCAGACTGCGTGCTCACGGTGGTGCTCCTGTTCTGGGTGTGGCGGGGCCGCCGCCCGGCGGCCCCGGGACGGGTGGTGTCAGCCCTTGAGCAGGGGACGCAGGGTGGTCAGGAGGTCGTGCAGGGTCGGCCAGTTGGCGGGGTCGCGTGTGACGTCTGGCGCCTGGTCCATGTCGGGGTCGACCCACATGCGGTTCTGGATCCGGTGGTCCAGGTAGCCGCCCGTGAAGGCATCGGGGTCGTAGTAGGCCGACAGGTGGGCGTTGGGGTCCTTGGGGTGGGGGGTGAGGGTGTAGCCCTGCACGCCGAACATGGGGTGTGTGGCGCGGAGTAGGACCATGGCGCGCGTGCCGTTCGCGCGGATGATCAGGCGGGTGGCGGTGTTGGGGTCGTCGGTGGGGGTGTCGCCGTCCAGGCGGGTGAGGTCCAGGTCCATGGGGGTGCTCTTCTTCGGTGGTGGGTGGTCATCCGGTGGCGATGGTGAGGCGGTCGCCGCCCGGGGTGCGGACGATGGCTTCAGGGTTCCAGTGGGTGGGGGCGATGGCCTCCACGATCAGCTGGGTCTCGACGGCGGCCAGGGCGCGCAGGATCTCCAGCAACAGGACATAGTCGCCGTCGGTGGGGTCGACGTGCGCGGCGACCTCGTCCAGGGACAGTGGCCGGTCCGCGCGGGGGGCGGTGTGCTCGGCGGGGGTGCGGGGGTAGTGGTCGTAGTCCTCGCTGATGGCGGTGATGGTCAGTTCCCGGTCGCGCTCGCCGATGCGGCCGCCGACGGCGACACTGGTGTGGGTGGGGGCCAGTGCCACGGTGATGTCGGCGCGCACACCGGCGGACTCCAGGGCGGGGAGGGTCTGGGCGAGCAGTTCGACGGCGGCGGGGATGTCCTCGGCCTCGGCGGCGAGTTCGGCCCGCACGTCCTCCGGGGACATGTACGGGTTCTGTCCGTGCCCGACCCGTCGGGTTGCCACCATGACGACCACTCCGTTTCTCGTCGTTTTGACGATTACTGATGCACCCATCATAGCGCGGATCTCGCGTGGTGTCGTCACTTTGACGAGAAATTTTGAGATCGGCATTTCGACATCTAGCGCATAAGGCCAGTTATGGGCGGGCGGGGGAAACCCCCGCATGTTCAGAGACGGGTCTCTCCTCCGTATAACACCTTGGGGTGAACTCCGCGATCAGGTGAAGATCACCGTGCTGGCCAGATACATGGAAATCCCACGGGTGCGGGCATGCGCGGTGTACGTTCGCCTGCATGAGCACGGAGCGAACCATCTGCACAACCCCCACAGACATGCCCCCCGGATCTTCTACCAACGGGCGCGGAACCGGGCAGACCAGTACGGGCAAACCCTCCTCCCGCCCGCCCAGCCCGGGAGACGCCCGGGGCCTGCTGGAGGCCGCCGAGGATCTGGCCGCCACCGGCGGCCGCGCTCCCGAGACGATGACCGATGCCGACCTGTCGCGTCTGCTGGACGGCATCGCCCCCGCCGAGGCCGCCCTCGACCGCGCGGCGCTGATGGCGCTCGGGGCCGCGCGCGGCCGCGGCTGGGCCTGGCCCCGCATCGGCAAGGCGCTGGGCATGACCGCCGACGGCGCCCGGGACCGGTTCGACCGGGCCGCCGCCCGCCACCCCGACTACACCGCGCCGCTGCCCCCCACCCTGGGCGCGCACATCTCCCGCGCCGGCGACCTCATCGCCGCCATCGCCGACCCGCCCGGCCCCTACCTCGCGCACTCGGCCGCCCGGCTGCTGGGCGCGGTGCTGCTCACCGCCACTCTGGAGGAGACGCCCGAACTGGTGGGCCACTGGCTCACCGACTCGGAACTGTCCGCGGCCACGGCGGCCGCCGCCCGCCACCCCAAGAATGACGGGGCGTACAAGGCCCTGGTCGAGTTCGCCGGGGTGCGACCCGGCACCCGAGCCGACCTGCTGGACATCCTGCGCGAGGCGGTCCAGGGCAGCCCGTGGGTGGTGGCCCCCGCCCGCACCGGCGCCGCCCCCCTGCCCTCCTCGGGAGCCGTTGAGGTGGGCGGGGCCATGGCGGACCTGGTGATCGCCGCCGGTCTCCCCCCAGCGCTAGCCGAGCCGCTGGCCGAGCTGCACACGGGCGCCGCCCCGCACCTGGCCCGACCTGCCGAAGCCGACCACACCGCGGTCCTGAACGCACTGGCCGCCCTGGACCGGGCCGTCACCGGCGCCGACCCGCGCGCGCTGGCCGCCGCAGTCCACGGACTGGCCGCCGAGGGAGTGGACCGGGCCGACTTCGACGCCCTGGCCGGGGTCGGCAACCCGCTGGGGCGGGTGCTGCTGACCTTGGACGGCCACCCGTCGGCCATGGAAGAGAGCACCCCCGAGGACGGTGTGGGGTTCGACCCGGGCGACACAGCGCAGGACTGGCAGGACCGGGCCGCCGCAGTGCTGCCCTCAACCCCGAACCTGGCGGCCGCGACCGGCCGACTGCTCACCGCCGCCGCCCCCCGCCTGGGGGCGGGCGACCTCGGCCACGCCTCCACCTACGACTCCCTCCACCACCTGCGACAAGCCGTGATGCTCAGCAACCGCGCCACCATCGGCGCCGCCCTGGACCGGGCGGTCGCCCTCAACCCGGCACAGGCCCCGCTGAACCGGTACCCGCAGGTCGCCGACGCCCTGCGCGCCCTCATCCACGCCTACGACAACCAGTAAGGACACAATGGTGCGCTCTGCGCTGTGGGAGATCTGGACGCCTCTCCTCGCCGCGGCGGTGATCGCGGCCGGCCTGGTCGCGTTCGTCGCCCTGGTCTGGCTGGCGGTCACCGACCCCGGCCGTGCCGATGCGTGGGTGTGGGGGTTGGCCGCCGTGTCGGTGGCGGGTGATCTGGTGGCGGCCGTGCGCAAGGACACCCACCGGTTGCGCCGCCCCCGTCTGGCGGGACTGGTGTGGCTCGCGACCGCGGCTGTGGGCGCCCTGCTGGTCCTGGGCGCTGGCGGGGCCATCATCGGCTATGTGCTCGCGGCAAGTGCTGCCCTGAACCTGCCCGACGCCGCAGGACTGTGGCCGGGGCAGGCCGGCCGCGAACCCTCCGCCCCGCGCTGACCACCCGTCCCCCTCGAACATCAGAAAGCGAGACCCGTGCACTTCGTTGATCCCCATGATGAATCCCGGGGCCCCCACCTGGTGGAGATCCCGCGCCCAGGCGATCCGTACGCGGAGGAGTGGCTGGTGGTACCCTCCGTGCGCCTCCAATGCGTGGGCCGCACCCAAGCCGGACGCCGATGCCGCAACCACGTGATGGACGCCCGCCGCGACCGCATCACCGGCGGCCTGGCCCTGCGCTGGTCCACCACCGGTGTGCTGGGCGTATACCAGATGGGCGGCAGCAAGAACGCGCTGCGGGCCTGGCGTGAGCAGCGGTGCGTCACGCACGACACCCCCGAAGCGGTGGATGCGTGCGCGGTGGAGTGGCGGCCCTACTCGGCCGAGCACGACGCCGCCCACTTCACGCAGGCGATCCCGCCGCTGCCCCGGCTGCCCGAGCCCGGCCAGGACTGGAGCGAGGTGCCCGACTGGCTCGTGCACCTGTGGCACCAGGGCCGTTTCCAGCGCGAACACCTCGGCCTGCCCGTGGGCGCCACCTACACCCCGGGGCGGGGGTGGACCGCATGACAGCGACCCCGGCAGGGGAGCGCTCGCCTGCGGCCGCGCTCGCGGCCGTGACCCTGCGGGTGAAACCGCTGTGCCGCTGGTGCTCTCGCAAGCCCAGGGTCCGCGCGAACGGCACCGCGACCAAGCACCCCGCCCGCGGTGATCCGTGCCCGGGGAGCGGTATGGGCCTGTACCTGGCCTCCTCCTGCGGCTGCGATGAGGGCGACCTCATCGGCGCCTGGACCTACCCGGCGGGGCGCCCCTACCGGCGCGCCCCGGTGTCGGCGGCGGTGTGCTCGCGCGCCGACCACCAGGTGGCGGTACACCAGTGGGTCCAGGATCGGGCTGGCGCGCGGGTCACTGAGATCGGATTCACCCCCGCCCCACAGACGGAGGAGAGGGCGCTCCTGCTGGGCGAGGTGGACGTCCACGCCCAGCGGGCGCTGGTGGCCACGATCGCCGAACTCGCTCGGATCCCACCCGAACCGGGGGAGTGGTACGGCCTCGCGCAGGCCCTGGTCCTGGAACAAGGGCGGGCGTGGGCGCCGGTGGGGCTTCCCGCCGACCTGGAGCTGTACCGAGGCGAACCGGGGTTCTGCTACGAGTTCGCCGCGCGGATGGCCGATGCCGTGCCGGGGCTGGTGTACGTGGAGGGCTACGCCACGCCCTTCGCGGGGAGTACCTGGGCGATCCCGCACGCCTGGGTCGGACGCCTGACCGACGGGGCGGCGCTGGATCCGACCTGGCCCACCCTCGGGACGGCCTACTACGGGATCCCGCTCACCACCGCCTACCGGCGCGATGCGCCGCGCGTCCCGGGCACGCAGGCGTTGCTGGTGGAGTCCCTGCCCAGCCCGGTGCGCGCGGGCGGGCTCCCGCCCGGGGCCGTGGCCGGTACTGGGGTGGTCGACGAACCCGCCCCGGGGTGAGTCCTGGCGGGGGCTCGGCGGCTGCGCGTCGGGCCTGCCGTGTGATGCGCTTGCGGGCGGCCACGCCCGCAAGCCGGTCAGGTGAGTGTGCAGGCCGGTGCGAGTATCAGGGCGTCGAACACCTCGTCCCGCTCACGGGTGCGTGGGTGGGACCAGGTGGCGCCGGGGTTCAGCACGCTGGTGCCGACGGTCACGGTGACGATCCGGTCAGGGTGGCGCACCAAGAACCCCGGGGTGGGGAGTTCCTCGCCCAGGTGCAGCCGCTGACCGCCGGAGGTATCGGTGTCATCAAGTGGGCGGGCATCACCCGTGGGCCCGCCCGTGGGGGTGGGTCCCCAGGTGAACAGGCGTTCCAGCTTGGCGATCGCGCGGGCGACCCGCTTGCGGCACTCTTCCTCGAATTCCAGGAACGCCGTCTCCTGCGGGGTGGCTGGGCGGACGGTGTGCGTGTACAGGTCCCCCTCGTCGGTGCCCAGGCCCAGGCTGCGCCCGTCGGCGTCGATGTGGCGCTGCTCGATGCGCACCACGGTGACCGGGCGCCGGCGGGCGTCGCGTAGGACGGTGCCGACCCGGTGGCGGCACGCGCACTCGCCCAGGGTCCGTGTGGGGGCGTCGGGGGCGGTGTCCAGGGCCCACCGGCCGGGCCCCAGGTGGTAGGCGTCGTGGGCGCCCGCCACGGCGTCGGCCTCCGCCTCGGTCAGGCCGATGGGTACACCGAACTGGCCCGGTGGTGTGCGCAGGTCGGCGAGCCCGCCGGGTGGTAGGGGGATCTCGAACACGTGCGGGGTGTCGGGCAGGTCCACGGCGTCGCGGTGCACGCGGGTGTGGAACCCGCGGCTGGTGGCGGTGCCGTCGAGTTCGGCGGTGTACCCGTGGGGGCCGTAGGACAGCACCAGGCGCATGCCGTTGCGCAACCGCTTGTCCAGCACGACGGTGGGTGGGCGAAACACCAGGGGCCTCCACGAGGGGTCGGCGGTGGGCCGACCGCGCGGCGCGGCCGGGGACGACACCCCTCGCAGGGACGATGAGCTTTCAGTGTAGGGGCGGGGTCGGACGTTGCGCGGCCTGCCGGTGTGGGGGCGGTTGGCCTCGGCTGTGACCGGCTCCGCCGAGGTCGAACAACACGCTCAGTCCTTGTAGGAGCCCGGGGGCTCGCGCGTCCCACTGGGCCAACGCCGCCCGGAGTTCGCGTGCCACCTCGGCCTCGACCCCCGCCCGGTGGGCGGTGTAGCGCAGGTACTCCACGGCGCCTTGCTCCAGAGCGGACAAGGGATGGGTGGCCACGGCGGACACGAGCGTGTGCTCCGGCCCGATGTTGCTCCAGGAGTCCATACACGGGGGAGCGCCGGGCCTGGTGACCGGGATGTGCCCGTCGACGTAGCGCCCAGGCGGGTCCTCGCACCTCCACTCCCTGCGCAGAGCACACCGGCAGGCGAGGATCCCGACCATGGCCGGGTAATCGAGTGGTCGGTATTCATCGCCCTCCCACTGTCGGGTCGTGGAACGTCCGCAGTGTCACACCCGTAGCGCACCATGAATCCAAGAACCACAAGATGTTGCGGTGGGCGAGTTCGTGATGGTGCTTCGTGGGTTCGATGAGCGCAGCGGGGTCACCGTCACCGTCCCCACGCCTCACAGAAGGAGATAGGTGCACTTGGTTGACCGCCGCCGCGTGCAGACGGCCGTCATGGGTGAGACGGCCGATTCCGACAGGGCCGTCTTCCTGCCCATGGATCGCCAGGAGGCCGAGGAATATCGCCGGCAGAACGCCGGTGCCAAGTACTGGTGTGGCACATACCAGCTCGGTTGCGGGCGGCCTCTGGGCATCCGGACCCCTGAGGACAAGGTGGCGCACTTCTACCACCTCAGTTCGAGCCCCAAGCAGCGTCCCTGTCAGCGCTTCGCGCACACCCGGGGCAGGCGGGACAACGACCCGGTGATCGCCTTGGCCGCGCTTCGGCCATGGCGCCAGAGCCGTGGCCTGCCCGAGGAAACGGTGGAGGTCTTCGACAGCCGCAGGGGCACCGATGCGCGCTACCTGCTCATCGTCGGCCCGCGTGGGTCGCGGCACACGTGTGTGGTGGTGGGAGACGTCTCCTCCGAGGAACTGTCCCACAAAGCCAGGTCTTCGCAGGCTCGAGACTGGGACTGGTTCGTTCACTACAAGAACAACGTGGTGCGCTTCCAGCTGGAGAAGAACGGTATCTCCTACGGGGTGATCCGGTTCGTGGACCACGGCGACACCGTCGTGATGCAGGTCGACACCGCACACGGTTGGGCCCCTGTCGAGTACTACGTGCCCGCTCCGAACGGCCCCAGACCCGAACCGCCGAAACCACCGGCACCGCGCACGCCCAGGCCCACCGTTGTCTCGCCGGAGCCACGGGCTCCCAGAACTCGTCACCGGCTCGTGCTAGAGCCCGCTCAACTTCCGGCCCCGCCACCCCAGCCCGCACCGGAGAAGGATCCCCACGAGGAACAGTTGGAGCAAGCGCAGTGGCGTCTCGAAGACGCCTTGATCCTTGGGGGGCACAAGGACGTTCAGAGCGCCGCTCGTGACCTCCGACGCCTGTGGGCCGCTTGTGAGGGAAAGCTGGCTCCCATGAAGGAACACCGAGTCAAGGACTTGCTCGGGCAGGCTGGTCTGAAATGGTGACCACCGTCTGAGCCGAGCCCAGGTCTTTGGGACGTCTCCATGGTGAGGCGTGGGGTCTCGCACGCGTAGGTACAGAGCCAGAGATCACGCGAACTCGCACCATTGCCCCGGTCGGGACCACCTGCTCCCGGCCGGGGCTGCGTGTGTTCGTACCCTCCTCACCAGTGTGCGAGCAGTTCGTCCAATGTCTCGGGCATCAGCTCGTGCCGTACCCGCAGCGCCGCCTCGGTGAGTTGTTGGACCCACACCCGGCCGACGTTGGGGTGGTGTCCGTCGCCGCGGCCCACGATCGCGTTGCCGATGGCGGTCACCACGTCCTCGTCCAGGTCGGCGAACGCGGTGAGTACCTCGGTGGCCAGGGACCGGGCCGCCGGGCGCGACCCTTCCAGGGTGCGCTCTGCCAGGGGGCGCAGGAACTGGGCGAGGTCGTGCTGGGAGTGGCGCATACTGATCGCCACCCAGGCCTCGGCGTGGGCCTTGCGGTTGAGCATGAGCAGCAGCGCGAGCATGGTGCGCACGTCGGGGTGCAGGTCGGTCATGACTCCTGCCTACCGTCCCCACGCCCGGTGGGGGAGGCGATGGCCGCATCCGGTCACCCCACCGTCCACGCACACCACGGGTCCCAAGGTTGGTACCTCTGGTGTGCCTCATCCGTGCGTGCGGTCGTGGAAGACGAAGTCGACACCGCGCACGCGCGCGACGCTGCGCTGGTCGTACAGGCTCACCAGGTCGTGCACGTCCGCAGGCCACAGGTGCGCGTAGGCGCGAGAGTGCGCCACCTGGCGCAGGTGCTCCAGGAGCCCGTAGTGCAGGCCGGGGGCGACCAGGTCCCACCCCCCGCCGCTCCGGCGGGCTACGTGCAACGCCTGACGGTCCAGGGCCGGGTACTCGCCGGTGAGCGCGCGCACCACCATGTCCAGGGCGGTCAGGTCATCAGCCCGGGCGGGCGTGCGCCGGGGCGGCCGGTGAGGGCCGTGGTCGGGCACCCGCGCGGGGTGTGAGGACGTCTCCAGGGGGTTGTGGCGCAGCAGCAGCTGGTTGCCGTGTTCGGCGTAGATGCGCACCCACGGCACGTCCAGACCGTGGACGCGGGTGCGCACACGCAGCGCCTCGGGAAGAGCAACGGGTGAACGGGCGTCGGTCAGCAGTTCGGCCAGGCGCGGGGAGGTGGGGCGGCTGCCCCACTCCAGGTTGACCAGGCGCGCCCCGGCGTGGGTGCGGGCGACGGCGTTGGCCCACACGTCGTAGAAGGTGTGACACCCGGGCACCGGGGCGCCGTGCATCAGGTGCAGGCGGCGCAACAGCGCCGACATCATCTGTGCGGCCTCGGCGGTGGCGGCGCCGGGAGCTGACTCCGTCCGCCAGGCCAACGAGTCCTCCTCCGCGGGCAGCAACTCGCGCGGGTGCTCAGCCCAGGCCACCACCGTCCCGGCGGGCAGACCGGTGAGTAGCAAGGACCGGGAGCGGACCCACTGGCGGTGGGTGAGGGGGATGCGGATGCGGCCGGCCAGGCGCAGGTGCTCCAGCACCAGGAACCCGCGGTGGTGGCGGGCCCGCAGCCCGGGGACGCCGCGCACGTCCTGGCCGGGGACCAGGTGCGGCAGGGTCTCGTTCAGGACCGCGCTCACGTGTGGCCGGGCGATGTGGACGATGATGTCGTGGCCGATGGGTGTGCACCCACGAATCGCGAACGGCGGGTCGGCGGGGTGGGTGACCGTGTCCAGGTTGTTGAGGTTGGCCAGGAACAGGCTCTCCAGCCGGGCCTGCCCGTCGCTGGCCTGGCCGATGAGCGGGGCGAGCGGGGACAGGGCCCTGACCGCCGACAGGGCGGTCTGTGGGGCTTCGCCGGTGGCGGTGGCGCGCAGCTTGGCCAGTGCCAGGGTTCGGGACATGATCGCTCCAGCGCCCCGGCTACGCGTGAAGGGTCAAGTCCGCTCGAACTGGTCGCTGAACACCAGGTGAGGATGGGCGGTTCCGCCGTTTCGGGCTCAGGCCCCGCGCGCCGGGTGCTGTCGGGGGAGCCGCCGGTGCCCTCCGACACCGCGCCTGGATCATCACACACAGCGACTGCCTGGTGCAAGTCCGTGCTGGTGTAGTGGCGGCGGGAGAGCGGTTCCTCGCGCACCCGAATGCGTGCCCGGCCCCCGTGGGTGCGGTGTTCGTCGTGTGCCCGGGTGCTGCGTGTCGGGGCTCGCCGACCGGTTTACGTGAGGCGGGCGTTGCGCGCCCCGACGTGAGGGGAGCTGGGTCAGCGGCGTCGTCGCTGCTCGTGTGCGGCGAGCTGTCGTTCCTTCTTCTTGTCCTCGATGCGGTCGTTGAGGGTGTCGCGGACCACGGTGACGCCGTCGTCGGACAGGCGGTCGTCGGTGAACTTGAACCGGTTGGGCTTGTAGGGGCCCTCGTGGGTGGCGTCCCCAGTCAGGTCGGCGAAGGCGAGGTTCAGCGTCGGTGCCAGGTCGAACGGGACGGTGTCAGGGGTGTCCTCCCGCGGTTCGGGGGCGTCGGTGACGTCCTCCAGCAGCCCCAGGTGGACCAGCATCCGGCAGGAGTCCTGGTAGGCGTCCTTCTTCAAGCCGAATCGCTTCTGTCGGTCCTGTGCGTAGAGGAAGACGCCCCGCTTGTTGTGGCTGTCGGGCATGAGTGCTTTGAGGGTGCGCAGCGCCAGCCAGGTGGCGATCTCCGAGGGGGTCAGGGCGTTGATCCACCCCGAGGTGAAGAACTCCTTGGGGATGTTGATGCCGTGGGCAGGCACCTTGTATCGGCGGGGCGACTGGTAGTCGCCGCGCCCCAGCTCGCTCATGAGCGTGAAGTTCAGGTAGTCGTGGTGGCCTCCCGCGCGGGTGGGGACCTCGACCAGATCGTGGGTGTGCAGGGAGCCCAACGCGGCGGTGATCTGGCGTTTGTAGGCGGAGATGGTGGTGCGTTCGCTGCGCGTGGGGGGCTCGTAGGTGTTGGTACCACGGTGGTAGCCCACGTCCAGGGCGATCAGGTCCACCCACCCGGGCCTGGTGGCCTCCACGTCCCGGGTGTAAGGCAGCCCCGGGCAGTCGGGGGAGCCGTTGGCGGGCAGGCACTGGGCGGCGAACAACGCCAGCAGGTAGAACCGCAGGGCGATCCCGCGCGGCGCAAGAAGCTCGGGCAGCAGCGGCGGCACAGAGTCTTCGTGTTTGGAGGGGCGCCAACGGTGCGTGAATTCGGGGCGGACCTTGATCAGGTCGGGGTGCCCTGATGCCTTCGTCCTCCACAGGTCGGTCAGGGCCGTGGCCGCGCTCGTGTGACGCCCCTTGGCGATCACCTCGTCGAGTCGGCGCACCCGCCGATCCCACTGCTTCTCCTGCTGCGTTGGCTCCCCAACACTTTTTGATGCGTCTTTCATAGTGGCGTTTTGATCCTCTCTAGAGTCTTGCTGCATCGTTACTAGTTACAGTTCCTGAGCGGATCATAACCACATCAACAATCGAGGGCATTTTATCAGATCCCTGGGAGAATGGGAACCAATCGGGCGGAAACGTGCCGCCCAACCCGTTCCCGGGGCCGGTGCAACACCGGTACGACCTGGGAGGACACCAAGGAGAGACATGCTCAACAAGAACACGAAGAACACGCCTGATGCCGGTTCCGCGCCCGAGCGGCTCCCGCACCGCTGGGCGATCATCCTGATCGGCGCCGGCGGCGTGGTCGGCGCCGCCCTGCTGCTGGGGGCCGCCCCCTACATCGCCCTGGGCGCCGGGGTTCCCACCCTCCTGGCGCTGCACCAGATCCTGGCCTGAGCGGCGGGCACGGACGCTTCCGGGCCTCCGTGCGGCGCCATCATCGCGAGGTGGCACCGCACGGACGCCCGGCGCACGCAACCGCACCGACCCATGACGGCGAGTGTCGACCGCGGTTGCTCGCTGTGTCCCGCCGTTCCTGGGGTTCGGCGTCACCACTGCCGGCCCCCCTGTGGGCACGACACACCGCTGGTGCCCCGCGGCCATGGCGGTGGGGCACCAGCGGTGTGTCGTGCTCTGTAGAGCGCTCACAGCACCGTCAGGGCAGGCGCCGTGGTGAGGGTTCACCCGCCCTCAGGGGTTGACGGCCGCGGAGCGGCTCGCAGTTGCTCGAGCAGGTGCCTGCTGCGCTCGTCGATGCGGGCGTTGGCCAACAGGCCCGTGTCCGCACCGTCCGCCGGCGCGGGGGACCGCCGGGACCTCGACCTGGGCTTGCCGCCGCGCCGCTGTCGCTTCGCCCCCTGCGGTTGCTTCGGGGGCGGGGCCGGGGCGGGCACCTGTGGGGTGAGCAGGCCTTCGGGGTAGAAGGACAGCTGCTGTCGGATGGTGTCCTTGACCGTCGCGGGGGTGCCGGTCCCGCCGAGCACCCCCAACAGGCGGGTGCGGGTGTCGTCGTAGGTTTGCGGCATCTTGCCCTCGTGGGCCCACCGCAGGGTGTCGAGCAGTTCGTCGGTCTTGGCGTGGATCCGTCGTTCCTTGCGCTGGGCGGCGTCCCTCGTGCGGCCGCGACCTTCCGATGCCGCGGGGGCGGGGCGCGGCTTCTGGGCGGGTGGGGCGTTTGAGGGAGGGTCGAACTGGCCCTTGGGGGATACGCGCAGCTGGTGCTTGATCCGGTCCACCACGTCCTTGGGGGCATCGGGCCGGTTGAGCAGGCGCACCAGGGCGGCGCGGTTGTCGTTGTAGGCGCGGCTCAGTCGGCGTTCCTGGGCCCACAGGAGCTTACCGATGTGCTTGTCCACGGCTTGGCGGATGTGGTCGTGCGCGAAGGCGGTGCGCCGCCGGTCCTCGCGGACACGGGCCGACACCACCGGCGTGCGTCGGGGCGCGGTGTGCGTCTGTCGCACGGGCAGAGCCGCACTGGCCTGCTCCAACAGGGTGCGGGCTTCCTCGCTCAGGTGAGGGGCCAGTCCCCGGGTGCGGGTCTGGCGCAGGCGCATCTGCACCTGCTGGGCCATGGCGCGCACGTTCGCCACATCCTGCTGGCCGAGCGCGTGACGCAGCCCACCCAGCGCCTGCTCCAACGGATCCGCCGCCGCAGCGGTCTCGCGCGGCTCAGGGCGGGGCCGGGCGGGCGCGGGAGCGGCCTCGGTGCGGGCCTTGACGAGGGTGTCGCCCTGAAGGACGCACGCGGCCAGCGGCGTCCAGGACACCTCACCCGCGCTGTCGCGGATGCCGACCTGCACGGTGCGGGTGTGGTCGGCCCCGGCCGCCAGGCGGAACAGACGGTAGGGGACATGGTTGGCGACCAGGGCCCGGGTGACGGCCTCGTTGGCGCGCACCAACCACACATAGTCGTGCGCCCGGCGGGACTTGGCCAGGGCCACCAGGTCGTGGTCCAGGTCGTGGGTGAAGACCAGGCGCAGGGGTTTGTGGGAGGTGGGGATGATCAGTTCGGTACAGGCCCGCCCCCGCCCCAGCCCCTTGTAGGTGGGTGGGGTGTCCACGGCACGCTTGTGCCCGTCCAGCCAGCTGCGCAGGTGGCGGTGGGCGTACAGGTGGTCGGCGCTCTGCCCGCCGAGCGTGGCCTCTGCACCTTTGGCCATCCGGGCGCACAGGTTGGACCCGGCCCGGTGGGCGAAGTGGGGAACGGTCTGGCGTTCATGGATGATCTTCAGGGACAACTGGCCTCCGCACCCGCCGAGCAGGACGCCGCACCAGTGCGACTCATCGCGTGCACGGGCCTGGTCGCGAAATTCCTCGGCCTCGTCGGGGTCGAGGGGCATATAGGCGGGTTCGGCGGATTCGGCGTGGCCGGTCACGGCCGTCTGGACGAGTCGGCGATCCTCGATGGGCATGTGCGCACCAATAACACACGGTGACGACACTGGTGGGGTGTTCGGGGAACCTGGCCGACTGCGGCCACCCGGCCTCCCCAGCCCGCACCGGGCGGGGGAGGCCTACGGGCGCGTGTCGGTGCCCTACGACTCCTGGGGGTCGGCCTCCTGCTCCTCGGGCGGGGGCCGGTACCCCTCCACGACCTCCCAGTGGCCGGGGTTGAGGGCGCGGGCGACCTGGGCCAGCTCACGGACCGTGTTGCGGGCGTACTCGCCCTTGAACAGGTAGACGGTCCCCATGGCCAGGGCCCTGTAGCTGGTGCCACCGATCTGGCGCATGAGCGCGTACCAGGCGCCCAGGGGACCGTCGACCGCCCCCGCTGTGTGGTGCTTTTCGTCGTCGCCGACCTCCAGGGTCAGGAAGTACCCCCCGCGCTCGGCGTGGTAGGCCTCGATCTCCTCGGGGGTGTGGGTGGAAAACATCCGAAACTCGTCCAAGGACTCGTCCATGGCCTGGCGCGTTTCGGGGTCCATCTCGTGCGGGGCCTCGTCACCGGCCTGCCACATCAACGACACCTCCTCCAGCACCTGGCGCCCACGCCCGTCGGCGACCGCCTCGCCGTTGATCAGCAGGTCCAACACGGTGGTCTCGGTGTCGAACAGGCCGCGCCCGCCCAGGTGCTCGGCGTAGACCTCGCGGTCCACCGGCCCCAACCCCAGGTCTTGGGCTGGGCGCCACAGCGGCCCGTCCTCACCCAGTTCGAGAGCGGAGACCACCCCCACCCGTTCGCGGACCACCCGCAGCGCCGAGAGCACGCCGCGGGCCGGGTGGGCATCACGGGCCGTGGTGTAGGGGGCGCCCTCCAGGTGTTCCCATGCCTGGTCGAACTCGATCGTCCAGTGCACCATGTTCGCGGCCAGGGTCAGCGCCTGGGGCGGTGGGGCGGTGAGCATGGCCAGCCCGGCGGTCATGCGGGCGTGCTGCCATGAGCCGTAAGCGGTGATGAAACGTCCTTCGGGGGTGGACACGTCAGGCATCGGCACGCTCATACGCGACTCCGTTCCAGGAGGATGGGCCCGGAATTGTCGCAGATCAACCCGCACGTGCAGAAGACCTTATGTGGTGGTGCGCACCGGAGTAGGCGACAGCGTCGGGCGCGCGGGCCACTCGAGAATTGGAACCAGCACCTCCAGGACGTGCATGGGGCCGGGGCCGTAGGCGCCCGAATCCAGCCCGACCACCCCCAACCCGAAGGTAACGATATGGATACTTGGACAGGTCGGCCCTTTGTTGTTAACTCCCCCTGGACAGGGAAAACGCGATCAGTTAAGATCGACCCACAACCCGGGCATTTTATTGTCTAAGTGCCCTCCCATTAGCGTTTATGCTGGTCAGAGACATAGCGATCTCACCAGCTGACTTAGCGACCCCGAAAACCTTCGGGGTCGTTCGTGTACCCGGAACAAGGAGCAGCGCACCACCCCGCCAAGGGCGGCGGACTCGTCAACACGCGCACCACCACGTACAGGCCGACCCACGCCCCTGGGCCGTCCTGCGGTGCTTGGCAGAGGCGGTCGACCTGTGCGACCGACCGCCTCTTTTCGTCATGCCCACGATGAGAGGACAACCGTGACCACCCCGAAACCCCCTGTCACCCGTTCCGCGCTCTCCCGGATCAAAGCCCTGCTGGCCCTGGCCACGATCCTGGGCGGCCTCACAGCCGCCGTCCGTGGCCTGGTCGGCTCCCTGGCCTGGTCGGCGTTTCCCCCACAGGTGTGGGTTCTGCTCGCGCTGGCGCTGGTCCTGGTCGTGCTGCCCACGATCGCGCTGGCCGCCTTGCGCACCTGCTGGCCGTCGCAGTCCGGGCACCGCAAGGAGCTGCTGGAGATCGTGCTGCGCCGCATCACGGAGCGACGCCGCCCCTCCACGTGAGGGACCAGCCCTCGCGCTGAGGGCGGCAAACAACCGAACACGCGCACCCACCGACCGGGGCCGATTCGTGACACGGATCGGCCCTTGGTCTTCGCACGCCGGGGGCGGCCCAGGAGTTCACGGGCCGCCCCCGGCCCCATGCCCGACACCCAGCGCCCACCACATCGGCGGTGGGCGCCCACGCCCTTACCTACCTCACAGAAGCGGAGATGTCCCATGTCTGACCAGCCTCGCAAGCGCATCGCCGGCTACTACCGAAAAGACGGCACCTACGTGCGCGGCCACCACCGCCGCCGCCCCGACTTCACCGCTCCCGCACCGGCCCGGACCAGTAGCTCCACCGGTGAGACCGACCTCGGCGCCGTGTTCGGCGCGGTCCTCGTGTGCTTGTTCGTGTTGGGCGTGCTCGCACGCCTGGTGGGCTGACCACTGGTGGGGTCCGCACCTGCCCAGTGGTGCGGACCCCACCGCGGTGACTGCGACCAGGGAGCGCGCCAGGCTCCGCTCCGGTTCAGAACACCTCCGCCACCCCTGGCCCGTACAGCGCCCGCACGTGGGTGGCGTCCACGGTGGCCAGCGCTCCGGCAGCGGCCCGCGGGCAAAGAGGATCCCTCCAGCCAGCACCAAGGGCCACCGACTTGCGTCGGGCGGCGGGACCATACCCAGGTCAGCGGTCATTTCCAGGGCGCCCCGAACCAGGGGGGCACCGGCATCGGTAGCCTCACCTGCGGTCAGGGCCCGCAACCAACGGTGCCCCGGCCGCCCCCATCCCCTCCCCCTATCGGAAAGGCATCGCTGATGGCCCTACTCCTGCTGTTCCTGACCGCGCTCAGCGCCTGGTGGGTCCTCGTGCTCATCAAACCGCAGGTCATGTGGTACCTGCGGGCCTGGGCCTACCGTGACCCGGAGGCCAACTACCCCAGCGACACCTGGTTCACCGTCCAGCGCCTCATGGCGGGCGTGATGCTGGTGGTCGTGCTGGTGGCCTGGGGATGGGCCTGGGACGGAGAAGGAGGAGGGTCTTCAGAGCAGGACTCCGCGGCACCGCCCGAGCTGACCGCCTCCCACGCCGTCTACGGGCGCATCAGCCACTACGCCGTACGGGCCAGGGGGTACACCTCCGAGCTGGAGGTGTACGTCATCGTCGCCGACTGCGCACGACTGGTCCCCGACGAGGAGGTGGCTCTGTCGGTGAGTGAGGACGAGGAGACCGTCACGGTGGCCTCGGACGCCGTCATCGAGACCGACCAGTGCGTTGGCGAGGCGGCCGGGGAGACGACCGACACCTTCAGTCAGCTCCTGGAGCTGGAGGATGTGCTGGGGGAGCGCAGGGTCGTGGACGTCAACGGCCGCGAGATCACCACGTGCTGCTGACCGCGGGGTCAACGGTTAGCGCACCGTGACCTCACGGCGCGCCAGGGTCCAGGGCTGGTGTCCGGCGCGGTGGCACACCAACTCGACCGGCACCGGATCAGCGGCCCGCTCCTGTTCCCACCCCAGGTGGTCGCCGGCCCAGTGCGGGGCCGGGGTGGACTCCATCGCCAGATACACGGGGGCGCCCGCCCGCACCCGACTCAGTCGGGCGGTGCGGTGGTCGATGACGTGCGCGGTGGAGGTGACGAACCGGTAGGGACCCCACACCTGGGCGTCCCGCTCCTGCTGGGTGGGCCCTCCCGCGATGACCGGGGGCCGGTCGGCGCGCGGATCGGCCAGGATCACCTCGATGCCGTCCAGCCCTTGGAGGCCCACCGGACCGGTCAGGGTCAGGGTGAGCACCGCGCGGCGCTCGCCCTGGGGGCGGCAGGTCAACTCGACGGTGGGGGTGAGTTCATCGCGGCGGCGCTCGGCGTCGGTGGCGGCCAGCGTGGCGGCGTTGTCGGCCGAACGGTGGGCCGCGCGCGCCGCGGACCACGCGGCGCCGGCGCTGACAAGGGCGACGGTCATGGCAGCCAGGGGAATGACCACGGTGGTGAAGGTATCCACGCCCCCACCGTAGAGGCGGCACACGCGCCATGGATCCCGGCGGAAGTCGCTGAGCCGGATCAAAAATCTAGCTGCATTGTGCACTCTCCCCATTTACTACGTCGATGTGCGGCCGGGGGGGAGGCGAGCCATCTCGGCTCGCCTCCCCAGGGTTCAGCGGCGTCGCCGCTGACGCCACCGCGCCACAGCTACGGCCCCTACAACCAGGGCAAGGGTCAGGGTCAGGGCCCCGATGCTCACGTACGCCTCCGGGGGGATCGTCGCCGTCACGTCGGCGACGAATTCGATCAGGGACTGGGTCAGTTCCCAGCGTTCGATCTGCTCGAAGTCAAGGTGCGGCTGGGGGAGGTCCCGCCGGTGTTCGTTGGCCAGCCTCACCCTGGCTCCCAGCGTCTTGAGCCTGGATAGTCGGGAGGGACTATCGTCTCCCTTCTGCGTGTACTTCTCTGACATGCGTTTATCCTTTCTATATTATAGATCGTTGAGTTGCTGAACTGCGGAAACATGAATGTTCCTTTCCTTCGATTCAGGCGTTCAGCCAGTGAGTAACAGCGGATCCAGACGGCCTCGATGTTGCGCATCGCCGACCCGCAAAGAATCCCCTCGAACTCTTGAGAGGATTACTTCCATTATACCAATAGAGAAAATGAAAGTAGCACCCCTCCAACCTTTCTGCGCCCCCGGAATAAATGACCCAGCAACGGCCTGATTCGAGGGAACGGGTAGATTTCGCGTGCGATTATCCGCGTGATGGTGCACAATCAAGCTAGATTGTTTGACCGGAAGGAGTGTGTGGGTGGACCAGCCTGCCGCTGGAGTCGTGCCGTTCCTGGTGACCGTGCCGCCGGGCACCCTGGAGGACCTGGACGAACGGGTCGACACTGAACGAAAGCGCCACATGGGCTGGTGGAACGGTGAACTGGCCCGGGCGCGCGCCGCGGGCACCTACCGGGCCCGGCGCGCCGCCCACGCCTGGGCACTGGCCGAGCGTGGGCGCAGGCGTGCCCAGGGGAGGATGCTCGACACCCGGGACGCCCTCCTGGCCTGGTACGTGCGGGAGCACCTGCGTGCGCGGGGGTGGGACCGGCCGTGGGATCCGGTGCCTGAGGGGGTGTCCTCGGTGCCGGGGCGCCCGCCGGGAACGCAGCTGCATCAGAACCCGGAGCGGTTGCCGGTGAAGTTGCCCGCGCCTCTGGCTGAGCGGGTGCGCGCGGCCGCGTACTGGTGCAGCAAGGACGCGGTGGAGCGGGGTGAGGCGCCGCCGGTGAGCGCGGCGGGCATCATCCGGTCCGCGGCGCTGGCCGCGGTGGAGCCCTGACCGGGCCGGCGCCACCAGTTCGGCTGTGGTGGGGTGTCAGCCGTCGCCGGTCTGGGACCTGCGGAGCGCGGCCAGGGCCTGGGTGAGGAGAGCTTCGGCCTCGTGCACCAACACCTGGAAGCCTGTCGCGGGGGCGTGACAGGCGTGGGCGCCGATGAGGGCCTGGGCGGTGATGAGGCGGAGGCATGGGCCAATTCGTGGGGCAGGGCAGCACCACCGAGCACGCGGACCTGTTGGACCAGCTCGCCGAGTGGGCGCAGAACCTGCCCGCTCTGGGGGTGGCCACCGTGCAGGTGGTCGAGAGCCGCGCGTCCACCCCCAACCCCGACCACCATCTGACCGTGGTGGTCACCGCCCCACCACAGGATCTGGAGCGGGTAGTGGACCACCTGGCCATCCATCGGCACGATGCCACCTCGAGCCGCGCGGGGTGAGAGTGGTGACCCACACCGGCCACCAGCTGTTGATCAACGCCTCCTGACGCAGTGTGGCCAGGGTCGGCCAACGCCCCCCAACCCAGGTGCGCTCCCCCCCCCAACGCGCCTCTACGGTGACACCCATGGACTCCACGACCCTGCCCACCGGTGTCGCACCTCAGCCCTGGTACGCCGACATCGCGGCCATGACCGCGGGCACACCCGATGCCGACACCGCGCGGGCACGCCGACAGGCCCTCCAACAGGCACGCCAGGTGCTCGACGCCCAGGGCCCCCACCAGGTGCCGACGATGGTGATCGCCGCGGCGCTGGGGTTCTGGCAGGCCCGCTTCAACGAGGCCGACACACGTCTGCTGCGCGCGGGCGAGGCCGCGGAGCAGAGCCGGTGGCAGATCGCCAGGGTGAGCGCGTTGACCGCGAGCAACGCGCTCCAGTACCTGGCGCGGGCCCGAGGAATGACGGTGAGGGAGTCCACGGCGCGGCGGGAGGCGCGAGGGCGACAGGTCACCGGCCGTGGTGTGCTGGCGGCGACCCTATGTGTCGTGGTGGTGTTGGTCGGGCTGGCGACCGGCCTCACGGGGGACACCACGGTGGGGTTCGTGGTCGGCTGGCTGGGCGCGGTCGGGCTGGCGGTGTGCGCGGGCCGCGCACTGTCCTACCCCTGAGCGCGCGTCACAAAGGGCCTCACAACACTCGCTCCCGCCCGCGTCGGCGGCGAACACCTACGTGCGGGCGCGCGTGCGTGACCGTTCTGGGACAGGCCGGGCCAGGACCTGGTGGTGGCGGGTCAGCGGGTCGCGTCGATCAGGTCGCGTGCGGCGCCCACGTGCCGGTAGTCGACCAGACGGTCACGGAACGCGGCGAGAGCGTCGCTGGGGCGGGCGGAGTCCACCGCAGCGCTGTGCTCCAGAGCGGCGCGGGCGATGTGGCACGCCTGTTCGACCTCACCCAGGTCCAGGTAGGCGTCGGCCTCCCGAGCGAAGAACAGGGCCACGTCGCGGGCGCTGAACGCAGCCGCGTCCCCCGCCTCGATGCTGGCGTAGTCGGCGTCGCGCGCGGCGGTGAAACAGTCGATGGCGCCAGCGGGGTCGGTCAGATCCCGCGCGCAGGACCCGGCAAGCATCTCCAGCTCACCGGCGGTGAACCAGTAGATCCACTCCGGGTCGTCCTCACGGGTGCCGTGAGTGAACTCGGTCCGGGCCTGGTCCAGGTGGCGCGCGCACGCGGCTTCGCCGCCGGAGACCTTGGAGTGGGCGCGGGCCAAGCGGGCGTGCAGCATCGCGCGTACCCGCGGTGTGGCGTGCTGGCGGGTGGTGTCCAGGGCGGTGTCCATCAGCGCGGCCGCATCGCGGGGGTCTCCGGCGTTGTAGGTCTGGATGGCCAGGAAGGACAGGGTGTGGGCTCCGGCGAGCGGGTCGCCGGCATCGGCGGAGGCGCGCAGTGAGGTGACGAAGAACTTCTGGGCGGCGGCGTGGAGTCCGGCGTCGAAGTGCTGCCAGGCGCAGATGCGGGCGGCTTCGCTGATCAGGGTGTAGAGGCGTTGGCCGGTGGTGGTGTCGTAGCGGGTGTGGTCCATCAGGTGGGTCAGGAGCCGGTACTCGGCGTGGGCGGCTTGGCGCAGGGCGGATCCGCCGAGGGTGTCGTCCAGGTGGCGCAGGTCGGTCAGGCGGCGGTCCAGCTGGGTGAGGACGTCCTGGCCCAGTTGACGGCGGCCACCGGAGGTGGGGGCGGCGGCGTGTTCCAGGGCGTGGTTCCAGGAGGTGGTCAGGCCCGTCAGGGCTGTTCCGGAGGCGATGAGGAATCCGCGTCGGTCCATGGACTCTCCCTGTTCCTGCGCGCAGGCAGCCAGTGCTTTGACGGTACCCCGCGGTGTCCAGGGTGATTCCAAGACGGTGCGGTCCGCGGTGTCGGCGACCACGGTCAGCAGCCAGTGGGGCCACCCTGCTCTGGCGACGGTGGCGGCGTCGACGCCGTGGAGGGCGGCCATGGCGGCTTGGGCGCTGGGTTCGGGGGTGGTGCCGGATTCCCAGCGGGTGACCTTCTCGCGGCGGGTGGCCATGTGCCCGTACCCCAGGTCGGCGTGGCGTTGGGCGAGTAGGCGCAGGTACTGGCTGGCGGAGACGCCCATCTGGGCGCGTATGGCGGCGAGGGGGTGCCGGTGCAGGTCCTGGTCGGGCATCAAGCTCCTCCCGAGGGGTCGGGAGTGCTCACGCTAGCCGCAGTGGCGGGGAGCTTCCAGGGGTAGGCAACACCAAGGCAACGCCGCGGGTCTGGCGCCGACGGCGGGGCGGTGGTGCCATGGGGTCTCGGCGCCACCACCGAGTGGTGGCCTCTGAACACTCTCCGCGCAGACCCGAAGGGTGATGCATGCTCGACGAGGACGTGGTTCCGCTCCCCGAAGGAACGTTCACCATCGGCAAGATCTTCGACTTCGAGGCCGGGCATCGCCTGGCGGGTCTTGCTCCCGGCCACAAGTGCGCACGCCAGCACGGGCACAGCTACCAGGTCGAGGTCATCCTCACCGCCCCGACCCTGGTCGGGCCGGGGTTCGTCACCGACTTCGGCGACCTGGCGCCGTTCAAGGCGTTCCTGGACACCGAACTGGACCACCACAACCTGCACGAGATCCTGTCCTTCGAGCCGACCTCGGAGCACCTGGCGCGGTTCCTGGCCGGGTGGTTCATCGGCCACGTCGAACCGCAGCTGCCCGGCCGTCTGGTCGCGGTCCGTGTGCGGGAGACCGCCCGTAGCTGGGCGCGCTTCGATGTGGAGCCCCGATGAGTCCGGCGGCCGCGGTCGAGCCTCGGCTGCTCATCGCCGAGTACTTCGGTGTCGCACAGCCCACGTTCCAGGGCGAGGGACCCAGTAGCGGCGTCCCGGCCCTGTTCATCCGCACCTCGCGGTGCAACCTCACCTGCACCTGGTGCGACACCCCCTACACCTGGGACTGGTCCCGATTCGATCCGCGCGCAGAAGCCTCGTGGCAGACCGTGGCCGAGCTGTTGGCGTGGGCGCGCGGGTCGGCCGTGGAACTGGTCGTCCTGACCGGTGGTGAGCCGCTGATCCAACAGCGGTCCCTGGTGGCGCTGGTGCGCGGGTTGTTGGAGGCGGGCAAACGGGTGGAGGTGGAGACCAACGGCACGCTGGCCCCCGACCCGGCCCTGCTGGTGGAGGGGGTGCGGTTCAACGTCAGCCCCAAGCTCGCCCACTCCGGTGTCCCCGAGATCAAGCGGATCGCGCCCGAGGCCCTGGAGGCGTTCGCGGCCGGCGGGCGAGCGGTGTTCAAGTTCGTCGCCCGCACCCCGGGGGACCTGGAGGAGATCGGCGCCCTGGTCGACCGGCATGGCCTGGATCCGGTCTGGGTGATGCCCGAGGGCACCACTCCGGAGGAGGTGGTGGCGACCACCCGTGTGCTCGCCGACCTCGTGGCGGCCCGCCGCTGGAACCTGGCCCAACGCCTGCACGTGATGGCGTTCGCCCACACGCGCGGACGCTGACCCCCTACCCCCTTTCTGCCCGCACCACCTGGAAGCGAGGCCGTATGACGCACACCCTGAGCCCCACCCACGAGACCAGCACACCACCACCGGTTGAGCCCGGCCCTGACGTGCGGCCGGTGGTCGACGTCGACCGCGTCACCGACCTGGTCGGCCAGCTCCTGGCCGCGCTCGGGGAGGACCCCGAGCGGGAGGGCCTGGCCGACACCCCGGGCCGGGTCGCGGCCTGGTACCACGACTTCCTGTCACCGGAGGCGACCACCACGGCGACGTGCTTCCCCGAGAACCACGTGAGCGGCCAGCTCGTCGTGGTCTCCGGCATGAGCGTGTGGTCGCTGTGCGAGCACCACCTGCTGCCCATGCACCTGGAGGTGACGGCCGGCTACCTGCCCGGCGACCGGGTGTTGGGCCTGTCCAAGTTCGGGCGGATCGCCCACCGGTGCGCGGGCCGTCTCCAGGTGCAGGAGCGGTTCACGCGCCAGGTCGCCGACCAGGTCACCGACGCCTTGGACAGCAAGGACGTGGCTGTGGCCGTGCGCGGCACGCACCTGTGCATGAGCATGCGGGGCGTGCGGATGGAGACGGCCCGCACCACCACGCTGGAGCGTTCCGGCCGCCTGGCGGACGACCCGGTACTCGCCCAGCACTTCCTCACCCTGGCCACCGGACCGTGGGGGGCCGTGTGAGGACCCACGACACCGAGAGCACGAGCAACGAGGACCGTCCGGTGGTCTCGTTGGCCTGGCCACGGATGGCCGAGCTGGTCGAGCGGATCGCCCAACGGGCTGGGCGCGACGGCGCCCCCCAGACTCTGGTGGCCGTGCTGCGCGGCGGCGCGATCCCGGCCGTGTGGCTCTCCCACCGCCTCCAGGTGCGCGACGTGCGCGCCCTCGAGGTCACCCACACCGCCCACGACGGTGTCCACGCCGCCAAAACCGCGGATCCGGTGGCGGTCAACCCGGCCTCGGTGGGTGACCTGGCCGGGCGGGACGTGCTGGTCGTGGACGACGTCGCCGGTACCGGGCACACCCTGGACGCCGCTGCGCGCCTGGTCGCCCAGGCGGGCGCCGTCCGGGTGCGGACCGCGGTGTGCGTGGTCAACGCCGACAACTGGACCGGCCTCCGGCCCGCGGAGGCGACGATCAGCTACGTCGGACAGACCACCCGCGGGTGGGTGGTCTTCCCCTGGGAGAACGCCGATGAGACCTGAACCCCTGAACCGGCGCCGCCGCACCCCGGCACCGACCGGACGGCCGTCTACCCGTCGGAGGATTCCATGACCACCCCCGCCACCCCCCGCACCGGCCCCACACCCTCGGGGCCGCTGTGGGTGAGCGTCGAGGGCATCAACGGCGTCGGTAAGACCACCGCCGCCCGCGCCGCGGCCGCCGCCCTGGGCGGCCGGTGCCTGCTGCTGGACGAACTCACTGATCAGACCGCGGACTCCCTGCCCGGACACGTGATCGGCGCGCTGGCCTCCGACGGCGACGCATGCCTGCGCACCGGCCACCCGGTCGCCGAGACCCTGGCGCTGCTCGCGCTCAAGGTCCGCGAGCGCGAACGCCTGGCCGCCCTGGACCCGGGCGGGGCCGAGGTGATCGTGGAGGACCGGGGCCTGGACTCGGTCGCCGTGTGCCAGGCCGCCATCCTGGCCGCCCACTACAGCCAGACGGACCCCGCACGGTTGGCCCGGTACGTGCTGTCCTCGGCGCGCGCCTGGTGCCACCTGCCCGACGCCACCCTGCTGCTCACCGGTGACCGCGCGGTGTGCACCGACCGGTTCGCCGCGCGGATCGGCCGCACGCTCACCCCCGACGAGTTGGGGGTGATCCACCAGGCCGGGGACCTCTACCACGTGCTGGCCGACGTGGACCCCGACCGGTACACCATCCTGGACACCACCGGATGGTCACCGGCCCAGACCGCCGTCGCCGTCGAACAGAGCGTGCGGTCCCTGCTCGCCGAGCGGGAGGTGGCCCGTGTCGCGTGAGGTCACCCTGCTGTGGGGGCTGCGCTCCCCGTGCGCGTTCGCCTGCCCGCACTGCTACTTCGGCACCATCGAAGAACACAAGGTCAACCCTCCGGACCAGCTGGGGGTGTTGTCGCACCTGTCGCGCACCGACCTGCCCGCCCAGGAGCTGATGGCCTTCGCCCGCACCCTGCCCGGCTCACCGGTCGAACGGGTGGTCATCGCCGGCGGCGAGCCGTTGGACTGGCCCGGCGCCTTGGAGGTGATCGCCCTGATCAAGCAGGCGGGCTGCCAGGTCGTCATCGCCACCAACGGCATCCCGCTCACCCGCCCCCACGTGGTTCAGCGCCTCATCGACCTGGGCGTGGACGGGGTGTCGGTGTCCCTGGACAGCGCCAATGCCCAGACCAACGACCGGCTGCGGCCCTCACGGTCGGGGCGGTTCGGCTACGACCAGGTCCTGGACGGCATCCGCGCCCTGCTGGACGCCCGGGGCACCCAGCCCTGGCCGCGGGTGGGCATCTACACCGTCATCATGCGCCCCCGCCCTCAGGAGATCACCGACATGGCCGCCCTGGCTGCCGAGGTGGGTGTGGACTACTACGTCCCCCAACCGATCTCCCTGGCCAGCGACCACGCCCTGTTCGAGGAGCTGGCCCACCGGTCCCAAGACGCGGCGGCCGTGGCCGAGCAACTGAATCGCCTCTATGCCGACCCGGCTGGTCTGGCGCTGCCAGACCCGTCCTACGCGCGGCGGTTCGTGGAGGCGATCTCCACCCACGACAGCGGCCACGTGCCCGACTGCTTCGGCGGGGCCCGCCTGGGCTTCATCCAGCCCGACGGCACGCTGTGGGACTGCCCCTCCGACCGGCGTATCGCCGCCACCCCACCCGAGCGGCGGCGCACCATCCGCGGCGCCGATGCGCGCACCCTGTTCGCCGACCGGCCCGCATGCACCGACTGCTCCCTGTTCAGCCGGGACTGCGTGAACATGTGGCCCCTGATGGACCTGCCGAGGATGCTGGACGAAGAGGACGTCGGATGAGCCTCCCGCACATGCCCGACCCCGCCCAGGCCATCACCGGCCGGCTCGGCCGGGTGGTGGGGCAGATGCCCGACCCGACCGGCGGCGGGGCTGTGGCGGAGTTGGAGCACGCACTGGCCGACGTGTTGGGGGTGGCCCAGGTGGTGGCGGTCTCCTCCGGCACCGCGGCCCTGCACGCCGCCCTGTCGGCGTGCGGCATCGGGCCGGGGGATGAGGTGCTAGTGCCCGCGCTGAGCGTCGTCATGACCGTGGCCCCCTTGGCGGCGCTGGGGGCGCGGCCGGTGTTCATCGACTCCGCCCCGGCCACCCTGGATCTGGACTACGACGACGCGGCCCGCAAGATCACCGCACGCACCCGAGCGATCATGCCGGTGCACCTGTGGGGGCGGATGGGCAATCCGGCCGCCCTGCTCAGGTTCGCCTCCGAGCACGGGCTCGCCGTCGTGGAGGACGCCGCCCAAGCCATCGGTACCGTCCGCGACGGCCGGCGGGCGGGCACGGTCGGCACCGTCGGCTGCACCAGCATGAAGGACGGCAAGATCCTGTGGAGCGGCGAGGGCGGATTCCTGGCCACCGACCGCGCCGAGATCGCCGAGCACGCCCGCGCGTTCCGCAGCCACTGGCAACCGCCCCCGCCCGGCCAGGTGCCGCAGAGCCGGTTGGCCACCAACACCCGCCTGGCCGCCCCCTTGGCCGCGATCGCCTCGGCCAACCTCGACCGCCTGGAGGAGCTGGTGGAGCTGCGCCGCGCCCAGACCGGGCACCTGCTGGGCGCCCTGGAAGACGTACCCGGCCTGCGCCCGGTGGCCCCGGCGCCGGGTGAGCAGTGGAACGGCTACACCCCGCTGCTGCACTTGGACCTGCCCCACCCCCGGGGGTTCGCCGCCCGCCTCGCCCAGAAGGGGGTGCCCAACTCCACCGGCACCTTCCACCTCGTGCCCTGCGATACCCGGCCCATGTTCGCCGCCCCGGGCCGGGCGCCGTGCGCGGGTGCCGCCCACATCCTCGACCACACCCTCGCCGTGATCCTCACCGAACACGACACCGCACCGGTTCTGGACCGCTACGCCGCCGTCATCGCCCGCGAGGCCACCACATGGGCCACACACGCCCCACGTCGTCCCACCGTCGTTGACCCAGGGAACGGACCCCGATGACCACGACTGTGCACGCCACCTGTACCCGCGGCCCGCTGATCTCCATCGAGGGCATCACCGGCGTGGGCAAGGACTACCTGACCGACCACGCCCTGGCCCCCCTCCCCGACCCGGAGCGGCCGGTGCAGGTCGCGGAGTTCTCCGCCCGCACACGCGGCGCCCTCGGCGGCCACCTCCTGCACGCGCTACGCGAAGCCAGTGCTCCGGACCCGTTCCTGCGCACCGGTACCCCCTTGGCCGAGGCTCTGCTGTTGTTGGCCATCAAACGCCACGACCTGGACACCGTCCTTCCCGCTCTATCTCAGGGGCGTGCTGTCCTGGAAGGGCGCAGTGTCGACTCCACGGCCGTGTGCCAGGCCCTGCTCCTGCACCTCCACGATGCGGACGCTGCGTTGGACACGGCCAGGGCCCTGCTCGACCTGGGCGGCTCCTACCGGCCCCTGCCCGATGTGACGATCCTGGTCACCGACGACCCCGAGCGGGCCATCGACCGCGCTCAACAACGCGACGCACGCGTCTTCACCCCCGAACAGGCGGAGTTCCTGCGTGCGGCGGGTGCGCTCTTCGACCGCCTGGCCACCACCGATCCGGTCCGCTACCGGGTCCTGGACCGGCGCCGCGTCGACACCGGCGCGGCGGCCGAGCTTGTCCGCTCCTGGATTCGCGACGCCGGAACCGGCCTGGGGTGTGTGCGCGAACCCTTCCAGGGGCCGCAAGCACCGTGCCTGTGCTGCGGCCGACACGGCGAGGCCGCGGCATGACCGCGCCGGACCGTCCCGGGACCTGTTCGGGTCCGGCCTCAACCGACAGGTGCGCCCCCCAGGTCCCCGACGGCATCAGCGCCCTGGTCCTGGACTTCGACGGCACCCTCGCCGACACCACCCCCGGACACGAGCACGCGCTGCGGGCGGCCCTGCGCCCGCACGGCGTGGACCTGGACGCGGGGTGGTACCGCCGCCACGTCGGCCTTCCCATCCACGACCTGCTGGCCGCCCTCCCGAACGGGGAGCGGCTGCCCCACCAGGAGATCATCCAGGCCAGCCGCACCCACCTGCTGGCCCGCGTGCACACCCTGACCCCCATCGCGTGCGTCCTGGCGCTCCTGCACGCCGCGCGCCGCGCCCACCTGCCCTGCGCCGTCGCCTCCACTGCCAGCCGCGTCCTGGTCCGGCCCGGCATCGACGCCCTGGGGGTGATGCACGCGTTCGCGGCCGTCGTTGCGCGCGAGGACGCCCCGCGCGGCAAACCGGCCCCTGACCTGTATCTGGAGGCAGCCCGGCGGCTCGGCGTCCCTGCGGGCGCGTGTCTGGCCGTCGATGACGCCCCCGAGGGCATCGCTTCGGCCCGCGCCGCCGGTATGCGGGTGCTCACCGTCGTGGACGGCCACCTGGCCCCCACCGGCGACCCTGCTCCGGGCACCGGTCACCAGACCGCGGCCGCACCCGCGACGACCGACCGAGCGCACCCGATGACGGCCCTCGACCGCTACCTCCCAGGAGCGTGACATGCCTGTCCTGCACTCCACCAAGAACCTGCGCGTCATCGAACCGCCCACGCCCACCCGCACCGGCATCGGCGTCTTCACCTACACCGACCACTACACCGTGTTCCACTACGGGCGGATGCCCGATCAGATCCCCGGCAAGGGCGAGGCGTGTGCCCGCATGGCCGCCTGCAACTTCGCCCTGCTGGAGAAGGCTGGGGTCCCCACGCACTTTCGCCGGTTCCTTCCCCCGAACCGGATCGAGTTCGACCTCGCCCGCGTCCCCCACCCCGACACCCACCTCCGCGGCACCAGCCGCCTCATCCCGGTGCAGGTGCTGTTTCGCAACCAACTCCCCCAGGGCAGTTCCGTGCATCGCCGCCTGGCCTCCGGTGCGCTGACCCCGGCCGACGTCGGCCTGGACGCCGTCCCCACGATCGGTGAGAAACTCCCGCACCCGATCATCGAATATGCGACGATGCTCGACGACGCCAACCGGTTCCTCACCAGGCGCCAGGCCCAGCACCTGGCCGGGTTGGACGATGACCAGTTCCACACGATGGTCCAGAGCGCCCTCAAGGTCAACGAGGTGCTGACCGCGCACGCGCGCGAGCGCGGCCTGGACCACTGCGACGGCAAGGCCGAGTTCCTCCTCTCCAGCGATGGAAGCCTGGTGGTCGCCGACAGCCCCGGCACCCCGGACGAGAGCCGCCTGCTGCTGGACGGCGTGCACTGCGGCAAACAGGTCCTGCGGAACTGGTACGTCAACAACGGGCTGGAGGTGCCCACCGGCAGGCTGATCGCCGACGGTGTGCCCCGCAGCCAGTGGCCACAACCGGCGCCGCTGCCGCCCGAGTTCTCACCGGTGATGTCGGACCTGTACCGGTCGCTGAGCCAAACCTGGACGGGCGAACACCTGGCAGGCGCCCCGGACCTGACCTCGGCCACACAGGCCGTGGCCCGGGTCATCGGACGGTAACTCACCACCACGACCGGATCGACGCTTTCGGTGCGAGGGTGTTGTCCGGCCACACCCGGGAACCGACGACAGAATGGTGCACGCATGGGTCTGACCAGTGACCCCGCCTTCCAGGCGACGACGTTCGTGGTCATCGACTTCGAGGCCACGACCCCCGCCGGCCATCCGGCCCAGCCGATCGAGGTCGCCGCCCTGGCGCTGCGCCACACCCATGGCGGGTGGGAAGAGGCCGGTCGGAGCACCTCCCTGATCCGGCCGCCGGACTTCGCGCCGGTCACGGCCGCCAACACCGCACAGAGCGGACTGAGGCCGGAGCACTTCGCGGCGGCACCCACTCCCGCCGAGGTGTTGGGGGCGCTGGACCGGCGGTTCGCCGCAGGTAACCGGTACCTGCTGGTGGCCCAACACGCCGCCACCGAGGCCAACCTCATCCACCACCAGCGCGAGCACTGCCCGAGGCTGGCCCGCATCGACCTGGTCGACACCATCCCGCTCGCCAAGCACCTCCTCCCGGGCCTGGCGAACTACAAGCTCGACACGCTGCTGGCGCACTACGCCATCCCGCTCCCGGCGGACCGCCACCGCGCCTACGCCGACGTCGACGTCACCGCGCAGGTGTTCACGCGGCTCATCGACGCCGCCGACCGTACGGGCGATCTCCACGACCTCGAGGCGTTGGTGAAGGTCGCCGGGCGCACGGCCAAAGCCAACCTGCCCACCCAAGCCGAACTGTTCGACCTTTGACCGCCCACCGTGCCGCCCGAGCCGCGACACCCGCCCGAGGGGAAACCGCCCATGCCGACGACCGACACACCACCCGTCACGGTTCCGTTCTGGTTCGACCCGCTGTGCCCCTGGGCGTGGATCACCTCACGCTGGCTCCTGGAGGTGGAACGGGTCCGGCCGGTACGCGCCGACTGGCGGATCATGTCGCTGTCCTACCTCAACCTCGACCAGCGCCACGGCGCAGGGCTCAACGACGACTACCGGGCACTGATGAAGCGGGCGTGGGGGCCGGTGCGAGTGTGCGCGGCCGCCGCCGAGCACCACGGCAGCGGCGTCCTCGGACCCTTGTACACCGCCATCGGCACCCGGCTGCACCATCAGCGCCGCCGCGATGACCCCACCGTCATCACCGACGCCCTCGCCGAGGTCAACCTGCCCCAGACGCTGGCCGAGGCCGCCACGAGCACGGAGTTCGACCAACGGATCAAGACCTCGCACCACGAGGCGTTCGACGATGTCGGCCTCGACGTCGGAACACCGGTACTGCGCGTGGCGGGCACCACCCTGTTCGGCCCCGTGGTCACCCCGACCCCGCGCGGTGAGGCCGCCGGACGGCTGTGGGACGGCCTGGTCCTCATCGCAGGGACGGACGGGTTCTTTGAGCTCAAGCGGACCCGGGACCGCAAACCCAGCTTCGAGTGAAGCGGGCCGGTCCGCGGCGCCGCGCGCGTGTCCCGATCGCCGCGCGGCGCCCACCAGGGGGCGGTCAGCCGATGCTGGCCGATCCCCTGACCGCGCGGGTGATGCGGTGCCCCACCACTCGCTCGGCCTCAGCGAGCGGGTACCAGGCGGCGCCCGTCACCTCCGACTCCTGGATACGGCCCACCTCCACATGCGCCGAGGCGACGAAGGAGTACCCGATGTCCAGGTGAAAGTGCGCCGGTTCGTCCTTGGCCGGGCGCGCGGGCACGGCACCGTACTCGACGTAGACCGGGGTGTGCGACGCCAGCGATATCTGGTCGGGGTCCACGTCGGCCTCCTCGACCAGCTCGCGCACCGCCGCGCCGACCAACGTCACGTCGTCCGGCTCCACGTGCCCGCCGGGCTGCAACAGGATGTCGCCGTAGGCGCGGTGGTTGATCAACAAGATCTCCGCGTCGCGGACCAGCAGCGCACCGACGGTCACGTGCATCGGGAAGGTACGACGCAAGGCGAAACCCGACCCCGCGGACAGCTGCCGCACCGGCTCGGCCAGCAACTCCGCGTCCTGCGGGTAGCGCTCGAGGTAGTCGTCCACCGCGGCCCGGATCTGGGCGTCACTGATCGCCACGGCACACCCCCGCCCCACCCGGAGAGACCGACTCTCCCTGACTCGATCGGAAGACAACGATGCGAAGCGACACGACCAACTCCATAGCGCACGGCAGCGAAGGGGTTCGTAGCCTACTAGCGGGACCAAGGCGGTATGGGGCCAACGCGCCAGTCCACCGGCGCCTCCCACGTCCCTCCCACCACGAGGCGGGGTGTGCGCGTTGACACCGGACGCCCTCACCGGCTGGGACGAGGACGCCACCGCCCAGGCCTACGCCGCGTTCGCCCGCGACTTCCCCATGTACACCACCACCAGCCGCGACCTGGCCGGTCGCGCCCACCTGGCCCACAGCCGCCTGATCGTGGACCTGTGCGGCGGCACCGGCGTGACCGCACAGGCGATCCTCGACCTGGCCCCCGCCCACGCCCGGGCCATCTCCCTCGACAACGCCGCCGCCATGCAACGCATCGGCCAACGCACCCTGCGCGACCCACGACTGTCCTGGGTCACCGCACCCGCCGAGGACCTGGCCGAGCACGCCCCGGCCCACCAGGTCGACGCCGTGGTGTGCAACTCGGCCCTGTGGAAGACCGACGTCCCAGCCGTGGCCGCGGCGGTCCGCCATGTCCTGCGGCCCGGTGGCCGGTTCGTGTTCAACATCGGTGCAGGCTTCGCCGGACTCACCCGCCCTGACGCGCGCGCTGGACGCAGCCGCCCTTCGCTGGATTCGTTGATCGGCCAGATCGCCGCCCGGGACTACGGCCACACCTCGCCACCGGTGCCCGACGCCGGCCCGAAGCTGCCCTTGGAGGTCGTGACCCGCCATCTGGCCGACGCCGGGCTGACCGTGGTGGACACCGACGTGACGACCCAGCACACCACCATGGCGGAGAGGAAGGCGTGGCTGTCCATCCCAACCTTCGCCCGCCCCGGCGGTGCTCTCACCTACGAACAGAAGATGAAGATCCTGGAGAAGGCTTACGCCCAGGTCAGACCCGATGAGACGACGGTGACAAACTGGCTCGTCGTCGTTTCCCAACGGGATGAGAATCAGCCATGACGACCCCAGGCGGCTACAAGGGGAAGGGCGCCCACTCCCGACCCGGCGGAGCTATCCAGGTTCGGGGACCGACCAGGGACGACGCTCGGCGATGGTCGTGCGTCGTGGCGGCGCCCCGGCCCCGGTGGGGGGTCGGGGCCGGGGCGCTGTCGTTGGTGACGACGCTTTGGTGGGTCAGTGGTGGGACAGGATTCGGCGGTGAGGGTCGGAGGGGCCCGGGTTGTTGTGCTCTTCATCGCCGCCACCGCCTCGGCGGCACCACGGGCACCAGGGCTGGAGGCGCTGGTGCAGGTCGATGGAGAGGATGAGCCACGCTGTAGCGCCACCGCACAGCAGACCACCCACCCACGGAACGCCGATGACGATCACGAAGATCAGGGCCGTTCCCGCTGCCAGCAGGCCCATGAGCTGCCAGGTGGGGCGATCGCTCAGCAGGTGGGGGAGGTAGAGCGTCCAGCGGTGGCGCTCAGCCTTTTCGGCCGGGCGTAGCGGCATTGCGGCGAAGCAACGGTGGCAGAGCCTCCTGTGCCGCTGCGCGTAGATCCAGAGAAAGGTGATGGCGGCGATCCAGGGCACGAAGGCCACCAGAGCAGGGGCGAGGGTGAAGGCGATGAAGGCGCACCCCGCGGCCAGGGGCGCGGAGTGATGGGTGAGCCAGGGCGTCAACAGGTCTCCCGGAGGTCGTATCGGTCGGGTGGGGAGAGGCCAATCCCCCCAATCTGACAGTCACCATGATAACACATATTGGGAATTATTCTGGCGCAAAAACCATCCCGCAGGCCACGAATCCACCATGCACACAGGATCGACGAAAGAGTCAATGTGTGTTACCATAGTGATTGTTGGCGCGGAGGATTGGCCTCTTCCGCTCAACACTGATACGACCATCTCCACCTGAAAGGCCCTTGGGAATGACCTCCCTTTACAAGCAAGTCCGTGACAGCCTCGACGGCCAGCACGAGACCTTCAACGTGAGCGCCATCGTCCGCGAACTCACCGCCACCTACGGCGCCGACGTCGATCTGAACAACCTCGACCCCAACACCTATGGGGACATCGTGATGCGCCACGACCGCACGGGCGCGGACTGGACCGTCATCGACACCTCGCGCGACAACGCCTAGCCCACGAAGCAGGCCGTGGTCAGGTCGCCCGCGCGGGTGTGGTCTGCACAGCCAGCGCCATAACGGGCGGGGCGCCCCCAAAAGCGCTCCGCCCTCGGGGAACACCTTTCTTGTCGCCCCGCCATTCTTCTTTCCTAGTTCTCTTGCGCTGCCCAGTGCGCGCAATTACTCGAGGATTTCCCATATCATGCTTGACGTATTGACTGATGCCCAGTGGCAGGCCGTCGAATCCCAGCACCCCCAGGACCACTTCACCCTCGCCAGCGCCGAGAACGTGGAAAGGCTATGGGGTGAGGTGCGGGTTGTCCTGGCCCATCGTGATGACGACCTGGAGCTGTCCCAGCTGCGAGACACGTGCCTGTGGGACACCTCCGACCCCGACAACGACGACTTCCTGATGACCGTGGACATGGCGGCGGGCCTGCGGGTGGCCTCGGAGACGGTCAAGCCCTCGTCCCTGTACCCGGCGGGACCGGACGGTGTTCCGCGCGGCTCCACGGTGGCGCGGCACGTGGTCCGTGAGCTGCTGGCTCTGCGCGCCCGGCTGGTGCGCGACCTGGAAGAACACGTCCGTCGCAGCCACGCTCCACAGGAAGTGACGGTCGTGCGGCGCCAGAGTCGCCACGGGGAAACGGTGGACGTGTACGCCTCCCCAGCGGCGGCTGCGCATGATCTGGCCTACGACCTGCGCACCAGCTGGGACAACATCAGCGATGCGGACCACATCCCCAACACACCCCCGGACGACGACCAGGCCGTGGTGGACCTGTACCGCTCAACGCAGTCTTCCACCGATGAGGACTACATCGACGTGTACGAGGAACGCGTGGGCGGCGCACGCACGGCCCCGACGCCGCCACCAACGCTGACGCTGCTGCGGTGGGGCAGTACCGGACACCACTGGTTCAGCGCCCACTGCGACGCGCGGTCGGCGCGGCGGGACCTGGCACGCCAGGTGCGGCAGGCGTGGGGGGACATGGCCCGGCGCGTGGGCCTGGCCCCTCATGCCCCATCCGACGACGCGGCCGTGCTGCGGGTGTTCTTCGGGCTTGGCGGCCGAACCGGGCACGACACCTATGACCTGATGACGTTGGAGGTCAACGGGGACATCGACCGGAACCAGTACGCTCCAGGCCAGGTACTGGGGGAGTTGATGGACGCGGCGCACCACATGCATGAGGACACGGTGCTGCGCACTCTGGCGTGCCGGGCGGGTCTGCTGTGGGAGTGCTCGTGCCGGTGGTTCAACGTCGCCGCCGACCATGTGTGTGACTCGTGTGGGATGCCGCGTGCAACGGTCGAATGAGTGATCGGGGGTGGGTATCACGTGGTGCCCACCCCCCTGGGGGTGGGGGATGGGGCTGGGCCTTGGTGTTGTCGGGGCCTGGCCCTTCGCGTGCGGGGATCGGCCGCGGTGCGCGGTCCGCATTCTGGTGTTGGTGTAGGGCGTCACCGCGGCAGCTCCGTGTCCTCGAGTTCGGTCTGTGTTCCTTCACCGGTCAAGCGGGTGAACCACCGGTTCAGTTCCTCGAACCGGTAGCGGGCCCGTTCGCCCTTGGCGACCTGCTCGGGTCGGCGCCCGTCGATGGTGTCGGGCATCGTGTCCGGGTACTGCTGGCGGTACCAGTGCACGCGCCCGGCGTCCACGCCGAGCTGTGTGGCGAAGCCGGTCACCGTCACACCCTCCGCCGCGGTTGGCTGGCCGCGGCGGACACGTCCCTTAGCGCCGGAGCGGGCCCGATGGCCGGCACGGCTTCCGGGCCGTGCGTTCCACCATCTGCGCAGGTCCTCGAACTTGAAGCGCACCTGTTCGCCTGGGGCCAGGTCCTGTACGCGTCGACCATCAATGGTGGTCGGCATCGTCTCGGGGTACAGGCGCCGGTACTGGCCCACGTTGCCGCGGTCGGCGCCGATGAGGGTCGCGAAGCGGCTCAACGTGACCTCCGCGGCCGGATCCACGCCCAGCTCTCGCGTTGAGGGCAAGGGCGGATGGCCCTGGGGGGCGAACGGAGCCAGCTGGTCGGCGGCGTAGAGCCGTACCCGGGTGGTGGTGGCCGGGCGGGCGTTCCACCACTGCACCAAGTCCCACAGCCGGTGGCGCCCGTGCGGGGCGTGCTCGGCACCGCGGGGGACGTCGACTGCTGCGGGCAGCGGTTGGGGGTGGGTGGTGACCACGTGGTGAGCCTGTGCGGGGGCGGTGCCGATCAGGTTGGCGAACTCGTCCAGGGTGACGAGGTGCTCGGGGTCGACGCCGTCGGGCAAGGACGTGGCTGGGCGACGTTTGGGTACCTCGCGGTACACCGCGGGCACGGGTGCGGGGAAGCCTTCCTGTTGTGAGAGCAGGTTGGCGTGCTTGTAGGTGTAGCCGCACCGTTCGGCCCACTCGGCGAGAGTGAGCAGCTCCGGTTCGTCGCTGGCCGCCGACGCGGGTCTGTTGTGGTCCATGGTGTGCGCTCCTCGGTTACTATGTGCCCAGTCGTTTCCGGCGGTGTGGCCCCATTGTGTGGCCCCGCTGGCCTGGAGACGGTCGTATCGCAGACCGGCCCGGATAAGGCCAACTCACCCTCGGGTGGGCCCCGCAAGGGGATCCGGGCCGGTCTCTTGTTGTTTCAGCGCCTGGTGCAGCTCTAGTGGATTCATGGGGTCCGGATTGGTCCGGCTCTCCGATCAGGCCGTTGACGGGACCCGATTCGGTGAGAGCGGTTCCAGCCTGGCCCTGGAATGCGGTAGCCCCAACGGGCGGCCGCACGGGTGAGCAAGACGGTGCTGGTTCCGCTCACACGCCACGAAGGTGTCTGTCGTGCGGGCATGTGTATGTGCCCCCACCCGTGCGGCTGGGGGCACATAGCGACGCGCCGGGACCGCCCCCTGTGGGGGGCAAGTTCCGGCGCTGCGGCGTGTGGGGCAGCTTAGGCGTCATGGCCCGCGTCTGGGGGAGCGCCGAGCGTCTGCGTGAACTCACGGACCCAGTGAGACACCTTGATGTCGGCTTCCTCCTGGGCCTGGGTGTGCATCACGTTCATCAGAGCGCTCACGGCGTCGACCAGGACATGGAACTCCTCGTCATCGGGGGTAAGCGCGTGCTCGCATCGGCTGAGCCACTCCAGGACCTCCAGATGCTCGGGGGAGGGGCGCACCTCAACTCGGGTGCACACGGTTGGTGAGTTGACCACGCCCTCGGCGAAAGCGCGTTGGATGGACGCCAACTCCTGGTTCATCTGGTCGTGGGCGTTGTCGAGCAGCACACGGACGGTGTCGGAACCGGACGTGCTGCGCACACGGTCGAGTACCTGCTCAGCGGCGAGCCGGGCAGAGGTGACGGGAGCCCCGAGGTACTGGTGAGCGCCGTCGAGAGCGGCGGCGAGCCGGGCGTAGAGCGGACCGTGACACATGGGATGTCCTTTCCGGTGACGGCTGGGCCGCGCTGGGGGTCGGGGCGGGGCCGCTCTCATATGAGAGCGGCCCCGGTGGGGGCGAACCTAGAAGGGCGCGCGCTCGCGCAGAGCACGACGGCGGGCCTCGTAGGCTTCCGGCATCTGGGCGCGGTCGGCGAGGTCGAAGGCGGCCTCATCGTCACCGGCGTCGATGACGGCCTGTCGCACCATCGCGGTGGCGGCGTCGTCGTATCCGCCCTGGGTCAGGGGGGATCCCTCGGCACGGTTGTTGATCACCTCGCACAGCACGGACTGAGCGATGCGGGTGAACAACCAGTACTCCGCGTCGTTGCCGGGGTGGAACAGGTTGAGCTGGTGCATGGTGCGGTAGAGCATCACGCCGAGCGTGGAGGTGGGGATACGGCGCATCTCGGCCGCGAGGTTGTCGTGGTGCTCGGTCAGGGTCTCGCGCAGGTCGACGGCGTCGGCGGGCATGTGCCGGTCGCTGTCGGGCTGGGCGTTCAGGGCCACCATCCACCCCAGGTGGGTGAGCCAGTGGTGATCGCGCGGGTAGGTGCCGGTGTTCATGCGCAGCGAGAAAACGCACCCGGAGGCGGCCAGGACCGGGCTGATGGGGCGGGGGGTGCTGGGCTGGTCGCCTGCGTCGGTGGCGACCAGCTCACCCAGGAAGGGGGAGCGGGCGGCCTCGACCATCATCGTCAGGTCGGTGTCGGACAGGGCCTGCGTGGCCTGGTCGATCTGCGCGCGCTCAAGCCCAAGGCTCTGGAGCCAGCGGTCGGTGATCTGCATGTCGGGAGTACTCCCTCGGATCGGAAACGGTCGTATCGGTGTTGATGGGAGAGGCCAATCTCCCGAATCAACAATCCTTATGTTACCACATTTTTGGATTGGGGGTCACTGTCCATGCCGGAACTGGTGATCCGCCTGGAACATCTCCGCCGCCTGCATGTCGGTGGCCGCGCTCACGGTGTCGGTGCACACCACCCCCGCATGCCCCTCCCAGTCGTCGTACTCGCTGAGCACGAACGACCGCGTCACCATGACCACCATCGGCTCATCCTCCGCCGTGCCGTCGCACACGCCGTAGACGTTGTACTCCCGCCTCGGCGCGGACGGCTCCTGCATCAGGCGCGCCACCTCGCTGTAGCTCGAGGCGCCCGCCAACGCCGCTCCGTAGCTGGCCATCGCCTCGGCCCGTTCCAGTTCCACACGCTCCTGGGCGATCCGCTCGCGGACACGCTCGGCTTCGGCCACCGCGTCGTGGTAGCGGCGCGCGGCCAGGGCGTGGGCGGCGGCCGCGCGCAGCTCGGCCGCTTCGGGCAGGGCGTCCCAGTGCCGCACCAGGGCGTGCACCAGCGCGCGCAACGTGGCCGTGGTCTTGTCCGGCGCCTGTTCGGTGTCGTACGCGCCTCGGGGGCGGTAGGCGATGAAGTAGGCGGGCGCTGGCCCGGCCGGGTCCATGGACGTGCGCCCTGCCAGCGGTACCCGGTTGATCACCGGCAGGTCCTGGCGCTGGTTCTGAGGGGTGTACTGGGGGCCGCGCCCGTAGCGGACCGACACGTGTCGGCACGGGCGGGGGCGGCCGTGCTCGTCGTGCCCGCATGCGGGGCATGCGACGATGCTGGAAAGCTCGAACGCACCCACCTTCTCGACCTGGTAGGTGGTGCGTCCCCCGCGCTCCCAGTCGGTGGTATAGGTGGCCCGGTAGGTCCTGCCCCGTGCGGTAAGCGTGGCCGTTCCCCAGCCGGCGTTCTCGGGGGCTGGCAGCGGCTCGCACCGCTCGGGCACGGCCGGGGCGTTGTAGGCGTTGACGGCGCTGGAACGGTGGCCGCTGGTCGCCTCGTCGTAGTCCCGCACTGCTGGTCTTCCTTCCTGATCGGTGGTGTGGGGCCCACCACAGGGCCCCACACCTTGGGGTTAGCTTCAGGTTCGGGTTCGACTGCGGGGGTTGGTGGTGCGTCCGTCGCGCCGCCCAGCCTCGGCGGCCTCGGCGTGGCGTACCCCCTGGGCGGGCACGGTGCGCACGCGGGTGCCGTACCGGCGCTGGTAGGCGCGCTGGACCCGTTCGCGGTCGCGGTTGAGCACCACGGCCGCCGCGCGCCCGGCCTCGCCTTCGGCCTTGATCTGCCGGTTCCCGGCGTGGATGCGTTCGGCGAGTCCGAACCCGAAGGTGCGGATGTAGTCGTCGCGCCAGTGCTTGGCCTCGGTGTTGCTGACATCGCCCGGCTGTTCGGCGCGCCAGAGCGTGCACGCGGCCAGGGAGCGCTGGTGCATCTGGTCCAGCACCACCGGCGTCAACTCCTGGATCAGGTCCATGGCGGAGGCGGTGGCCACCACGGTCATGCGGTAGCCGTTCGCGCTGCGCTGCTTGCCGCGCACCGACATGCCTGCGCAGGCGTCGATGACGTAGGCCAGGGCGGCCGCGCACGCCTTGCCGCGCCCGCCGGTGTCGGCAACGTGCACCTCCCACCAGCGGATACCGGCCTCCTCGGTCCCCGGCCGGGCCTCTGCGGACTCATCGTCGCGGGTGAGGTTGTAGCGGGTGCATAGCTCGGCGACCTTGGCCAGGCACGCCTGTGCCTCCTCGTGGTCGGTGTTGTGGTGTTGGGCCTTGGCCAGGAGGGCGTTGATCCGGCGGCGGACCTTGGCGGTGTCCACGGGTGTGCTCCTGTTCGTGTCGATGCGGTGGGTGGTGGGGCGGGGGCACGATCGGCATGCCCCCGCCCGGGAGTGTGGTGGTCCGCTACGCTCCGTCGCCCTCGGTCTCGCCCTCGATCTGCCGGATGACCTGGTTGACGGCCTCCTCAGGGCTCGTGGCGGTCACTGCCATCCCCTGGGGCTGCCAGTCGTGGGTTCCCTCGTTGTTGTCCACCTTGGTCCTGGCCACGTCCACGACCGCGCTGAGCAGGAACTCATCACTGAAGTAGTTGCGGTTGCCATACACCGCGTACTCGCTCCAGATCGGTGCCTCGGGACCGATCAGGTGCGCCGCCCGCGTCAGGTCACCGGTGTCGGCCATCTCCTGCTGGTGGTTCTCGTCGGCGATCGCCTGCGCCAGTTCCTGTGCGGCCTTGTCGAACCGTCGGCGCACCTTCCCGGTCACGGTTCGGGCCTTGCGCAGGAGTCGGGGCGCCTGGGCGCGGGCGTAGGCGGCCTTGATGTGCTCGACGTCCTGGCGTGCACTCCAGTGGGCGGCCACGGCGTTGACGATCCGTCCGGCTTCCTCCTTGTTGGGCAGGGTCTGCCACGACAGGTACACCCGCCGACTTCCGGCCTCCAGTCCTGGCGGACCGTGCTTGGCGCGCGCCAGCACCGGGCCCGCGAGTGCGTGGCCGTAGACCACGGGGACGTCCTTGCGGTTCTCGGGGCGGGTGTGGGGGCCTCCGGTGCCCATGTACACCGCGACGTGGTTGCAGGGCACGGCACGCCCGTGCGGGTCGCTCCAGCCCTCGGGGCAGTCCAGGACCGGGATCAGGGTGAAGGTGCCGACGTTCTTCACGGTGCACTGCGTGTGGCCGCTGTCCCAGTCGATGCACACGTGCACCTTCCGGCCGAACGCGGGTTCGGGCAGCATCTCGGGGCCGTCGTAGGGCTCAAACATGGTTACTCCAAGTAGTCAATGGGGGCCGCGCGTGGGCACGGCGAACGCCAAAGGAGGGGGTCGGGAGCGCACGCGCGAAGCCCTGCGCTCCCGGGGAGAGGGCCGGTCAGACCAGCACGACGACTTCGCCGAGCGCGTCCCAGATCGGCATGGGGTCGACGCCTTCGGGCAGCTCGGCGGCCAACTCCCACCAGTCGGAGCCGGGCACCGACTCCTGCGGGTAGTGGGGGAGGCCACGGCACCCGTCCACGCACGCCCGATCGGCGGGACTGCCGCAGGCCGCGCAGTCGGTGATCTTGACGGTCTGGCGCACGTCCCAGACCTTGACCACGGTCGCGCCGCTCTCGCCCCGGTAACGCACCGGCTCCGGCTCGTGCTGGACGGCGGTTTCCTGCTCGTGCGGGGGGCGCAGGTCCGGGGCGAGCACATCCGCCCCCTCCGAGCGTCCCCACGGGCCCGCGCCGGGGGAGCGGGTGACGGCCAGCAGGGACAGGCCGCGCTGTCCGCCGGGGATCTGGCGACCGTGGGACCGCCACGCCCCGCTCCCGGCCAGGCTCGTCGCCTGGGGGTCCTGAAACAGAGCGAGTGCCCGGTTGCGGGCGGTGTAGCGACCGATGCGGTCGGCTGAGGCGATGAGGTCCTGCCACGCCTGGGGCGTGGTCAGCGAGCACAGTTTCTTCTCAAGCATCAGCTTGAGCTGGGGCGGGGTGATCCGCGCGCGCGCCATCAGCGCTCTCTTTCATTGCGGAGACGGTCGTATCGGTGCTGATGGGGAGAGGCCAATCCCCCTCATCAACAATCCCTATTCTAACACACTTTTGGTGGTGTTCGTTCACCACCAGCGGCTTCGGCTGTCTCCAATCATGGGCAGGATGGTTCCATGACAGATGCCTCCGCTCCTGCTGACTCCAACCCTTTGGACTCTCCCGCCGAGTCCATCGCCCGCATGCGCAACGCAGTCGAGCGCACCCGTGCCCGCAACATCACGCACCTCCACCGAGCCCGCGCGAGCATGGACCGGCTCCAAGAGACGATCCGAGGCCAAAAGACCCAGTCCACAGAGAAGGAGGAGACGCCGTCGTGGACGGACCCGGAGAAGGACTGACCGCGGCCGCACGGTCCGAGGCGTTCCAGCACCGGCTCCGCCCTTCGACGTCTACCACCCCAGCCACAGGACGAGCATGCTGATCACCACCGTGACCCTCAACCCTGAGCACGCGCCTCACCGGCCCGGCAGCGACATGGACACGGTCATCGCGCGCGCCATCGACGCCGATGAGGACACCCCGCGTCCGCTGTGGGTGCTGGCCGACCACACTCACCTCATCCTCCAGTCGGACGTGGCACCCGAGTGGGACCTGATCCCGGGGGCGGTCTCGGCGACATCACGCCGTGCGCCCACGCATGCCCGAGGGGATCGCGTTCATTGGTCGGTCCTGGTGACCGCGGAGCGCAGCATCCCCTCTGGGGTGCCTGGAAGGCGCGGAAAGAAGGTCACCGTCCGTGATGACGAGCTGGAGGGGTGGCTCCGAGAGAGGATGGGCGGTCTACGCCTGGACCAGGTCAGGGCCCGGCCCGTGCTGGAACACCGGCGCCAGCGCCGGTACGCCGCTCAGGGCACGGGGGTTGTCACGGATCCGGATACGTTGGCCAAGGTCAAGGCGGCCGGTCTCGGCACGAAGAAACACCAGGGGTGTGGGCTTCTGCTCACCTGGAACGCCTGACGGGTCCGCCCTGGTGGACACGCACACCCGTGCGGGCACCACGCGGGCCGGTCACGGAGTGCGCCCTGAGAACACCAACGAGGACCGGGCCTGTCCGCCGTGAAATGCCCCCGGTCCCTGCCGGAGCACTCCACCACTCCGGGCTGGACGTTGATACAGGTCAGCTAGTCGTAGGCGGGCTCGGCTGGCAGCACGGCCGCTTCCAGCGCGAACAGCTCGGCATGCCCGCGGGCGCCACCTACACCCCGGGGCGGGGGTGGACGGCATGACCGCGGCTAGGACCGTGGTCATGCGCGTGGGCGGGGTGCCTGGAGCGGCGGGAGACGGCTCCCACGCGGGCGCCGGCGCGCTGCGGCCCCTGATCGACGCCAACGACAACCAATGAGCGAGCGTCCCATGTTCTACGACCCACACAACGATTCTGAACTACCACGCAGGAGAGACACCCACATGGACGAAACCGAACGTGAACCGCGAGCGGAGATCGCCGAGCCCACGGAACACGATGAGCCCAAACCCCTACCGACCCCCGAGGAACTGGCAGCGGCACACGATCCCTCGCCATGGGAACCCTCACGTCAGCACTGGAGGAGCTGACGTGACCGCCCCCTCGCTGGAGGATGGCGCGCTCACGGCCGCCTCCGACGACCTGCGCGACCACGGGCCGGGGTACCCGGGCCTGGACCAGGCCGTGCGCGACGTGCTCGCCTGCGGGCGGAACCTGGACTGGCTGGCCGGGGCCACCAGGCCCGGGAGGACCAGCGCGGTCGAGGCCCTGACACGGAGGGCGATCGCGGGTGTGACCACCACGCGGCTCTCGGTCGGCCAGCTGGCCGCGGCCACCCACGTGCCCTACACCACCCCTGACCGCGTGTCCTGTCAACCGCTCCCGGACCGGGGATTGGTGCTGGTCAACGACGGCGACCTGGTCACGTTCAGGCGTGGACGGACTGGCTCGACACGCTCGCCGAACGGGTGCGTGCCGCCGACGGCAAACTCGTCCTCATCGTCCCGGCCTCCGTTCCCGGCTGGGAGTGGTGGACGTGAACGCATCCGACTGCCCCGCCCCCGCCCAACAGGACACTGCGGACACCTGGTTGCCTCACCTTCGAGAGAAACAGGAGTCATGAACGAAGAGCTGTCGAAGGAAGAGCTGTGGTCCGGGGTCGCGGTCCTGCTCAAGGGTCTGGGCGCTGTCGTGGCGGTGGGGGCGTGGGCGCTCGCCGCGCAGTGGATGCTCTGGCCCGTCGCGCAGAATGGCACCTCCCCCGCGGATTCGTTCCTACCGCCTGGGTATGTGGTGTGTGCCCCGCCCGCTTGGGATGTCGATGAGCGTCAGGAGTGGCCGGGGTGTCTGGAGCGGCGGGAGAAGGCTCCCGCGCGGGCGCTGACGGCCGTGGTGATCGCGCTGCCCGCGACCTGGCTGTGGCTGGGGCTGCGTGTGCCGTCCTCGCCGACCAGGCGTACCGAGGACGAGGGGTGATCAGCCGCCCCGGTCTGCCCTCAACCCGGACCGACCGCCGACACGTTGCGCACCCTGGTCTGCTCCTGCGAACCGGTAGGGGTGCGCCACGGTCACCGGCAACCGCCGACGTACACAGGTGAGCGGCCCAGCACACTCAGCGACCGTCGGGGTGTAACTTCGCTCGCATGAGCACGCGGCGAATCTGCACCGTCCCTGTGGAGACTGTCCACGAGCCAGGTGAGGCGGACCAAGGCACCGCACGGACCGGGCCGGGCACCTTCTCCTCCCGAGCACCGTCGGCGGCGGCCGCCCGTCACCTCCTGGCGGCCGCCGCAACCCTGGAGGGCGTCGGTGGTCGTGCTGACGCCGCGACGACCGGTGCCCCCCGACCGCCTCTCTTCGTCATGCCCACGATGAGAGGACCACCGTCGTGCGCGGCCACCTCCGGCGCCGCCCCAACACCAGCACCAACGCCCCTGCCTCGTCCCGCTCCGGCGGCTCCGCCGGTGAGGTTGACCTCGGCGCCGTCGTCGGCGCGATCATCGTGGGCCTGATCGTCCTGGGCCTGATCGCGCGCATCGCGGGCTGATCGCCCCCACCCGCACCACCACACGTGATCGCGGCGAGGTTCGCCTCCTCTGGCCAGGGGCGAACCCCGCCGTCGACCACCCCGACGGTGCGACCCGCACCGGCTGGTGGGGGATGGCACGAGCACAGGGGCGTCAGCGGTCCGTGAGGCACAACCCCGCACTCGTTCGGCGCGCGATCACGAACTCTCGATCCCACAGGTTCGACGCAGTCCGGCCCGGGGCCTGGGCGAGGCGGCCGCGGCCTCGAACACCCGGCAGCCGGTGACTCCGGATCGGGGGATCCGGTCACCGGCGCAGCACGTACACCCGCTCCTCGCCGATGATGGGGGCGTCCTCGCACCCCTCAGGGGTGGCCAGGTAGGGGCCGCGCCAGACCCGCTTGGTCTCCCCGCGCTTGGGCCAGTGGCGGGTGATCCGGTGGGGGGCGACCCACCAACGGACGCTGTAGGTGCGGCCCGTCCCGTCGCCGGGGGAGGGGCGGGCCCCGGTGGCGGCTCCGGTGGGCGGCTCGTAGCGGCGCAGCGTCACATAGTCCACGGTGCGGGTCGGATCTCCTCCGGCGCGCTCGATGCGCCGCGCCGCAGACTTGGAGGCGCTGACGCGCTCCACCTCGTGCAGGCTGCGGCGGCTCGCGGGCTGGCGGATCACCAGCCAGGTCGCCAGCAGCATCCGCATCACGGCCACGGTGTCGCTCTCGGCCTCCTGGGTGCCGTCGCCGTTGATCAGCGCGGACCAGGGGCGTTCGCGCCCATCGGCGGGGATGCGCGACTCCCACAGCGGGACCAGGTCGGGGATCAGGTGGGGCGGGGTGTGGCGCGCGATGCCGGCGCGCAGGCTCTGGCCGAGTCGGGGCGGGTCGGTGGCGTGCGGGTGCATCAGGAGGTTGACCTCGATGGTGCGGCCGCGGGTGCGCCACATGACGCCGTCGGGGGCGTAACGCATCCCGTCGTCGGGGTCGGCCGGAACGTGGGGGCGCCGTCCCCACAGCAGGATGCCGTGGGGTTGGGGGAGGTCGTCCTCAGCGTCCACGGCGAGCGTGCTCAACTGGTCGGCCATCTCCTGGGCGGTCTCGCACATGTCCGGGGCGACGTAGACCATGCCCGCCCGGTCCAGGGCCTGGCTCCACCGCTGGGTGACGCGCCGGGCCTGGCCGGTGTCCATCTCGGCGGAGGCGGCGACGGTGTCCACGGCGGCGGGGGAGGCGTACCACGCGGCGAGCCGGTGGCGGATCTCGGGCAGGTGGCGGGGGCCGGTCGCAGGGGGCGCACTCATGGATCCCAGTGTGTGCCGTACCGGTGACAGTCCGCCAGTGCCCGAGGGTGTTCGCCCCCTCTCACGCAGCGGGCCCGGCCGCACGGCCGGGCCCGTTCCCCTCACAGGAGCGATGATGTCTCTCACCTGGTCAGATCCCCCATTCCTGGACGTCCTTGATGTCGTCGATCAGGTCGCTGATCTGCTCGCTGAGCATCGTCCACAACGCGTCTTCGGTGGGACGCTCCTCGCCGTGCTGGCCGTGGGACGTGGCGGCCCACTCCTGGTCGCTGATCCGGCGCAGGAGGGACAGGGCGTAGCTGACCTGCGCTCCGCTCGCCTTGGGGAGCGCGTCCAGGCGCTCGCGCTCGGCCTGCTTGCGGTCGGCGGCGTAGGCGCGCTGGGCGTCCTCGGGCCAGATGCCGTACTTCTTACGGACCGGGCCGTCGTCGGTGTGCTCGACCACCTCCATGACCAGGCGGTTGTCGGCGGTCCAGCCGAGTACCTTGCCCTGGTAGCGGCGTCGGGTGCCGTCCTCGCGCTGGGCGTCGACCACGCACAGATCGCCCTTGTCATGGCCCAACCGGAGCCAGATCTGATGTTTGCGCACGCGGGTGTTCTCCTTCTTCCTCGTGATGAGGTGCCGGGGCCCGCTCTCCACGCGCCCCGGCACCGGTGGGTGAGTCGGCACTGGCCGCGTGCTCCCGGCCCACTCCGCAGGCGGGGGAGCGGGAGCACGCAACATGGTGCCTACCTGGTGGGTAGGTCGGGGAGCGTGAACGCCTCCACGCCGCTCCCGGGCAGGCGCAGGGCCTGGCCGGGCCCGTGCTCGTGCACCCGCGTCAGCGCTCCCGTGGCGGCTCCGAGTAGCCAGGTGAGGATCTCCGCCTGGACGGTGCGGTCGATCTCCGGGTCGGTGAGCGACCCCAGGGACACCCGAACCGCTTGCTCGACGGTGCACACCCGGTGGGTGGGCACGACCGCGTGCAGCACGAGGTGGTCGTGCTCGGCCGCGGCGACGGCGTGCACCCCGATCCGCTCCCACGGCCCGTCGGTGAGCGGCCCGATCTCCTGATGGTTCTCCCCGGTGGTGTGCACGGCCAGGAGCCTCAGGTCGCCGATCCCCTGGAACTGGACGGGCGGGGGGTCGGCCCACACCAGCAGCGGCGGATCCATGTCGGCCAGGCCGGGGGCGGGGATCTGGTCGGGTGCGTCCACGGAGTGGCCGATCACTATGACGGGGCCGCGGCCCCAGAACCGGTGCGCCGCGACCAGGGCGGCAGCGCGTCCGACCATGGCCTGGGTGTCCTGGTCCAGGCCGGGGACGGTGACCTCGCCCAGGCGCGGACCGTGCAGGGCGTGGCCGAGGCCAGCGCGGGCCAGGTCGGTCTCGTACTCGGCGACCAGGTGGTGGAGTCGGAGCAGGGCGCGGGCGCCCTGCTTTGCGGCGGTGGGGGTTGTCAACGGGCTCCTCCATGGGCAGCGGACGGCAGGCTGTTCGGCGACGTCGAACGCGTCGCCTGGTGATGGGGTGCAGGGCCCGTTCTCCACGGGCCCCGGCACCGGTGGGTCAGGTGCGGGCCGGGCGTGGTCCCGCCCCGCCCGCGGAGCGGAGCGGGACCACGCAACCCGGGTGTCTACACGACCACGGTGAAGTGTTCGCAGTCGCGGCGGGCGTGCTCGTCCAGGTCCGGGTGGTCCATCAGGAGGTAGACGTCCCCGTAGGTGGCGGTGTGCGCGGCCACGATCGGGTGCGCGGCCAGACCCTCGGGAACCGGTGCCGCCGAGAGCATGGCTCCGATGCAGTCGCAGTTCCTGTACAGCCCGTTGTTGAGCGTGTAGGAGCGCCGTGCCAGCGGGGCCAGGGCCGCCCGGTAGGACACGGGAGACAGGCCAAGCAGTCCACCCACGTTGAACGTGGCGCGTTCCCAACCGCCGATGCGCTCCCACCGGCACCGGGCCAGCATGCGTTCGGCCGCGGCCACCGCCTCGTCCTCGGTGCGCTGACGTCCCAACGGGATCTGAGCCAGGGGACGGCTCTCGGCGTAGCCGTCAGCGGACAGGTCCACGGTCAGTTCCCACCGGTCGCCCGTCTGCGGGTGCACACCCGCCCTGTAGTCGGTCATGATGCCTTCCTCACGTCGTTGGGGAAGGGCGCCCACCCCTGGCCTGGGGTGGGCGCCGCCGTGTCGGCGCGTTGGGATCCTCACCCCCGCAAGGGGGGTGCCACCGGAGCCACCACGGGAGGGTGACCCCGAACGGTGCGACCGTCATGCTGGGGGCGTGATGGTCCGCTCCGCCCAGGCGGGCAACGTCGTGGGCGCGGTCGGGTCGATGTTGATGCTCAGCGCGCTGGCGCCCTCCGAGACCGGCACGTCGCGCACCACGGCGTGCAGCTCCTGCTGGAGCAGCGGCGCCACCCACCGGGGCAGGTCCTGTCCGCCCACCCCCGTGGCGGGCTCGGCGTAGGAGGTGGCGATGTCGCGCGGCACCGGTTCCTGCACGACCACGATCTTGGCCCCTCCCTCGTAGTCGGCCACCGCCTCGAACCAGGCGTCCGAGACCGTGACAGCCCCCAACTCCTCCAGCAGCGACGCATGAGAGAACGCCATGACCGCGTTTCCGCGCCGGTGCAGCGACGTCGGCAGGGGCAGGCGAGGGATGTCCTCGGCGTCCTCCGCGGCCAGGACCAGGAACGGGATGAGGTAGTCCTGCCCGCTGGCCTCCGGGGTGAGCACAAAAGTCGTGAAGTGCGCCGACGGCGCCGATCCGGGCCGCGCGGCGGTGTCCTCCTCCGGGGCGGGGGCGGTCCCGCCCGCGTCGCGAACACGCCAGGTGGGGCCCTGCCCGTACCGGTCCGGGCCCTGCTCGACCTGGCCATCCTCGGCCAGCGCCCCCAACGCCAGACGCAGCGCTACGACCTCCTCGGGGCCGATTCCACTCACCTCACCGATCTGGGCCATCACCAACCACTGTCCGGGCCGGTCCGCCAACACCTCCAGGACCTGGGGGCGGATCTGCTCGGCGCGCCGCTGCTCGTCAGGCTCGGCCATCGCCCCGGCCAGCCCACCGAACAACGCGTCCAGACCGCCCGCCCCCGCCCCGGGGGACGGCGCGGGGGCGGGGCGGCCCTGGTCATCCACGGTCAGCCCCATCCGGCCCAGCATCTGCGCCATCACCTCACGCACCTCCGGCGGCGCCCCGGCCATACCGCGGTCGGCCAAAATCCGTTCGGCGTCCACGCGGCCGCGCGCGGTCGGGTCCCCCATGCCCAGGCGCATCAGCGCCCGCTCGTACAGGTCGGTGACGTAGCCGCCCTCGCTGTCGGCCTCGGCGCGTACCCGGGTCAGGGCCTGTTCGGCCTGCTCTGCGCTGTACCCCGCCAGGCGGGCCCGCTCCAGGTAGTCCCTGTGCTTCCTGCTCGGCACGTTCATGCTCCTTCGTGGTGGTCGGTGTGACGCTAGCGTGGGGTGATGACCGGGGGGCGGGGCGCGGATTGATCCGGGGGCGGACGCACCGCGCTCGAACCCCCCGCGTCCTGTCGGTGGGTGGGGCGCCCCGGAACGGGCGCCCCACCGTGGGATGGGTCAGCGGACGGGCCCGTACTCGGCGGCCAACTCGGCCAGCAGCGTTTCACGCTCCGGTGTCAATGCATGGCGCACAGCGATGAACGCTCCCCAGGTGGAGGCATCCCACGTGTCACCGTCGCGGCCGTTGTAGGCCAGGGTCCACACAATCCGGTGTGTGCGGTCCACCCGCAGCTCATCGGGCAGCCCCGCGCGAAACAGCGGCCGTTCCTGGTAGGGGACCGGCTCGGCCTCCTCCGGGGTCGGGCCGGTGATCGGGCGCGGGCACACCGCCCCCAACGCCTCGTCCGGGATCCGCCAGGACAACAGGGCGCGCGTGCGCGCGGCCAGCTCGTGGCGCCGCCGCCGGTCGGCCTCGCGTGCCAGGATCGGCGCGGCCTCCTCGGCGGTGGCCGGGCGCACGGTGGCGGTGTAGACGTATCCGGTATCGGCACCGGCGCCGAAGCTCATCCCGTCCTCGGCGTAGTACCGGGAGTCGGTTTCCACCGGCACGACGATCCCGCTCACCCACTCCTGCCGGTCCACCCACCCGCCGGGCACCTGCTCGGGCGTGAACGCCCCGTCCCCGGTGGGCGGCCAGGACAGCCGTTCGGCCACCCCCACTCGGTAGGGGCCCGCCTCCACCTCCGACTCGCCACCCGACCCGCGAGACACCCGCATCGTCGGCGTGCCCGGCTCGACCGTCACGCGCTCGCGCCGCCCCGCGCGCCCGAAGTGCCCGCTGCCCAGACTCCGCCCCCGGGGCCGGTGGTTGGGCTTGACGAACTCGTGTTCGCGGTAGGCGTCCCACGCCTCTTCCTTGGTGGTGAAGCGCCCCGTGGCACCGTCGGACACGTCGATGTCGTCGTAGTCGCCCCCGGCCCACCCTCCGGCCCCGGACACCTCCACGTCCCACTGGGTGGTCGTGGTGCTATCCGACAGGTGCAGCGTCACCTCGTACAGGTAGGCGCGGCCGCGCCCCCACCCCAGCCCCTTGGACGTGACCTCGGCCCGTTCGGTACGGACCACGTCCAGGTCTTTGATGCGTTCGGCCTCGGCCGCCCGCGCCGCCGCCTCCGCGGCCTCCTTGGCGGCCTTCTTGGCCGCGCGGCGCTCACGGTCACGCTGGCGCCGTTTCTCGCGCTTGGTCTCCTCGGCGCGCTCGCGCTCGCGCTGGGCGCGGATCTGGGCGGCGCGTTCGGCCTGCTCGGACTGGTAGTCCTCGAACGACCGGACGGGGGTGGTGGTGCATTCCAGGCTGGCCCGGTGGCGGGTGGTCCAGGTGCCGGGCTCCCCGCCTCGGACGGCGACCTGTTCGGCCTCGCGCGCCAGCACGCTCACCCCGCACAGCGCGCACTGGGCGCCGTCGCGGGCGCTGCGGGTGGGGCAGGCGTCGTCGTCGTGCTCGAACCTGGTGTTCTCGTGCCACCCGGCCAGCCAGCCGCGGCGGGCCTTGACCATCTGCCCGCACCAGTGGCATTCGACGTCGCGGCTGTTGCGGCCCCGCCGGTCGGTGGTGGCCACCACGGGCGCGGCGGCCACCTGCGCGTCCAACGCGGCCAGGGCGGCGCGCAGCTGCTTGAGGGTGGTGGCACCCCACGCCCCGGTCATGGTCTTGTAGCTGCGCCGCCAGACCTCGACCAGGGCACCGGGGGCGCCCTCCTCGACCCTGTACAGGGTCAGAGTGGGGGCGTGCACCGGCACCTCGCGGTCGCGGTACCGGTCCACGGTCCAGCCGGTGGTGGCCTTGTCCACGGCCAACACCAGGGTCCCGGCCGCCAACTCCGCGGCCGTGCCCGGGGCGAGGAACGCGCCCTGGACCATGGCGCCCTTGGTCTCGGTCTCGTCCAGGCCGGTGAGGGTCTTGCGCCAGGCGGCGCGGGGGTGGATCCCCTCGGGCACGTCGGGGACGGTGACCGTCACCGACGGGGGAGTGCTCTGGGTGCTCATATACTCGTTCTCCTGTGATCCGTGCGCTGCGTGTACGTGGTCACCAGGGCTCGGCCGGGTGCGACCACACCCGCCGGGCCCGCCTCATTTCTCAGTCGGCCACCGTGTCCTCCTCCTCGCTCGCGTGCGGGCCGTCATCGACCGCCGGGGGCGGGTCGACCCGCAGCACCCCCCCGGCGTAGGCGTAGGTGCCCACCGGGATCGGACGCCCGTCCTGGTCGGTGAGCTGCTCGCCGTCAAACCGCAGCTCGTCGGCCTCCAACACGGGATGCCCCTCCTCCAGCACGCGGGCGTGCTCGGCCGAGACCAGCACGGCGACGTCTGCGCTGCGGCTGGTGACGATGGCCTGGGGGCCCTGGTCCTCGGCCAACTGCCGCACGCGCGCCAACTGCCGGCGGGCCTCCTCCACGGGCCACGACCCGCTCAGGGCCAGTCCGGCCCGGAGCACGTCGCGCGTCGATACCAGGGCGCCCCCGGGGTGTCCGTCACTGGTGAAGGTCAGGCGCGTGCCGGTACTCGATACCTGGGTGACGAACTCGCCCAACTTGGGGCGCAGCCGTCGAATGGGCACCGGGTCGGTGGACATACCCCTCCTCGTTCCTTACACGGGTGTAAGTTCACGATCTACCTTACACGCGTGTAAGCATCTGAGGGTGGGGTTCCACAAAAATCTCCGGGGAACCTGGTCTCGGCTCCCCCGAAGCCAGGGCGAAGGGCAAAGTGACCGTCAAAGGCGCCGACCTCCCCCGCCGAGACAACCTCGGCGGGGGAGGGTCCTCATGTCAGGAGATCAGGGAGTCCGTGAATTTGAACGCGGCAGCCCACGCGGCCGCTGCCGCAAGGACATCTTCGGCGGGGTGGTATCCAGCCACCCACAGCAGTACGGCGGTGACTCCAGCACACACGGTCGCGGCCAGAACCACCATGGCGGTGCGGGCGGGCACCGACGAGCGGTCGGGATCAGTGGTCATGCGGGTCCTTCCTGGTCGTTCTCCATGTGGTGGCGGCCGCCGTGGAACACGCTAGGCCGCATGGAGATCGCCCGGACCCACAAAAATCTCACTCTCTGCAACAGATTCGGCCAGCCAGAAGAAGACAGTGAGCCATAAACAGGGCAATTCGAGTGCGAGATAGGCGCTTTCCCAACTCCCGAACACCGAACTTCATGGAAACCCGACGCCGAGCGACCAGCTGTTATCTCGGAGCGTGACGAAAACGGGTCATTCGTCGGCCGTCGGGGCATCGACCGCCGCGCCCCTGTCGGCGTCAGTCGGCAGCTCATATTGTTGTGTGGTGGCGGGGCAAGAGTGCCCCATGAGTTCGGCGACGGTCCAGATATCCGTTTTCCCGCTTCTGACGAGCTGGGTTCCGAAAGTGTGCCGCAGAACGTGGGGGCCGAAGGGCTCGCCATGGTCGTCAGATTCGAGCCCGGCCGCCCTGCCCAGTACGGCGATAATTGTGCTGGCCGTGCGGGTGGAGAGTCGGGTGCCACGAACATTTCGGAAAACCGGTCCGCTCTCAGGCCGACCCGCCTCCTCTAACAGGGCCTCCAGGGTGGCGCGGAGGGTGGATTGCATGGGAACCACACGGTCCTTGCCGTTGCGTCCCTTGCCACGCACATCCACCCTGCGCGCGGTGATGCGCACGTCTTCGACGTCCAGGGCGACGATCTCGGAGACGCGCAGGCCCGCGTAGTAGGCCAAGTGGCAGATCGCCCGGTCGCGCACCGCGGCATCGCGCTCCACGATGCGCAGGAAACGGGTGAGCTGGCGCTCGTCCAAAACGCGCGGTGCGGTGCGCCGTGTAGCGTCCTCCCGGTCCACCCGGGGCCTGCCCAACCCGCGCAGCAGGAAGAAGCATTCGATGGCGGCGAGCCGGTTGTTGATGGTGGCGGGGGTGAGCCGGGTGCCGCGGTCGGTGCGCACGGTCTTCAGGTAGGCGAGGTAGTCCCTGACTGCCCGGTCGCGAGCGTCGGTCCCAGTGAAGGGGTCGCTGTCGGGCGCTCCGGGGTCGCGGGCTTCGGCGAGCCAGGACAAAAAGCGAGCGACGTTGCGGGCGTATTTGTCGCGCGTGGCAGCACGGAGGCGAGTTCGGCGCTGCATCCCTTTAACGAAGGCGACCTGCTCGGCGTTAAGGTCGGTCGGAAGTGCGGGGGTACGGGCCGACCACCCCAGCCTTTTCTTTTCAGAGGCCGCACGGGAAGTGTTCTCTGTTATAGAGGCCGCGTTTTCAGAAGCCATGCCAGTATTATATTGCTAGAAATGTTTGCCTTCAGAAACATGACACCTGCTGGCGCAGGTCAGCGCCCCGCGACACGATAACGCACCACACCCGGCAGTCGGCGTAGGCTCGACGCCATGACCCACGCCCCCGACACCCCCGGCGTCCTGGTGCCCACGGCCGGGCAGATCACCGCCCACGACGGCCCAAACCACTCCGGTCCCGGTCTGGTCGATCGGATCCGCGCCGCGTGGCTACTCGCGCAGACCTCCGCGCACACCCGCGCCGCCTACGCCCGGGACCTGGACATGTGGGCCGGGTTCCTCGACGGCCTGGGCGTGGACGTGCTGGCGGCGCGACGCACGCACGTGGACGCCTGGGCGCGCGTGCGGGAGGCGTCCCGCGACTCGGCGGCCACGCTCGCCCGGCGCCTGGCCGCCGTCTCGGCGTTCTACGCCTTCGCGGCCGCCTACGTGGACGAACACGCCCTGGCCGTGGACGTGACCAACCCTGCGGCCCTGGTACGGCGGCCGCGACAGGATGCCGGGTCGAGTACGCGGGCGCTCACCGCGCAGGAGTACGCGCACCTGCTGGAAGCGGCCGCCGACGAACCACCGGCGTGGGGGGCGCGCGACGCCGCGGTGGTGGCCATGCTCGGCCTGGGGGGCTTCCGAGTCTCGACCCTGACCGGGATGGACGTGTCCGACCTGGGGGTCCAGGGCGCGCACCGCACGATCTCCTACCGGGTCAAGGGCGGACGTCGCAAGACCGCGCCGATCTCACCGGTGACCCTGGTGTACCTGAACTCCCACCTGGACGCGCGCCGGGAGCTGGGCACGTTCCTGCCCGGGGAGCCGCTGATCCTGTCGAACAGTGGGGGCAGGTTGGACCGCCACCAGGTGAACCGGCTACTGGTCCGGTGCGCGCGCCGCGCGGGCCTGGCCGATCCGGACGGAATCCACGCGCACGTGCTGCGGGCCACGTACATGACGGTGGGGGAGGAGGCGGGGATCTCGTTGCGCGACCTCCAGCAGGGCGCGGACCACCAGGACCCGCGCACCACGGAGGGTTACATCAAGCGGGGCCAACGGCTGGACCAGGCGCCCACCTACCGGCTGGCGAACCACATCCTGGGGAGCCGGTGAGCGGCGAGCTGCTCAGGCAGACCTGAGACCAGGCACCCCCACAGGACGTCGGATCACACCAGGACCCGCGCGTTCGCGCCCGTGCGGACGTTCTGACGTGGACACTCACAGCAGATATGTACACAAAAAACGGCGTGGTGGGAGAACTGACCACCGCAGCGGGCTTTACGTCGTAGATTCACCATGAGGTGGCGCAGGAGTGGCGGCCCCTCATGGTCCAGGGTAGCCGTGTCCGTCCTCGGGGTGGGGCCGGTTCGTCGGACTTCTGGATTCGCGTTGCCGTGGCCGTTACGGTGATCGGGTGAACGTCGATGTTGCCGAAGATGTGCGGGACCTGGTGCCCGCCGAGGAACTCCAAACGCTGCTGGACGCCTTCGCCTTCGAGTGTGTGGAGTGCGGACGGCGGGGGTCGACGCAGGACGCCCCGACCTCGGTCGTGGTGCGCCGTGACGGCCGATTGACCGTGGCCGGGCTCGCGCACACGGCGTGCTCGCCCTCACGGGTGCGCGAGGTGGCGTCGGGGTCGCTCCAGGTCCGGGCGGATACGGACATGGTCGCGCAGGCGATCGTCATTCCCGGGCTGGACGTCAACCGGCCGGCCATCGTGTGCGAGGTGCCCGGGGTGCGGGCCCTGGTCGTAGGCGGGGGTGATCTGCTGATGCCGGGGCTGCGCAGATTGGGGCTGCGTCCGGTGTCCAAGATCGCCGCCACGCCTGCGGCGCTGGAGGGTTGGCGGGTACGCCTGCCCGATGAGACCAGGGCCTCCATCAGCGCCCCGGGCTCTCCGGGGCTCTACAGCGGGCCGCTGCTCCAGCCTGCGCAGTGGCACGCGATGGTCCGGAACTCCCTGGGGGTGGTCGCGCTGCTGGTCGGCGTGGGTCTGGAGCTGTCGGCCGACCGGGAGCCGGGCGCGCTGCTGCGGGCCCTGCATCAGGCGGCGCGGCGCGGGGAGCTGGTGGGCGGCACGGTACCGGTCACCGGGTGAGGGCCAGGACGTGACGGCGGCCCCCCCGGGGGTGAACTCCTCGGGGGCCGCCGTCGCGGGGGGTCTACCCGGGGTAGGGGTCGGACGCCTCCCACAGGTCGGCGAACTGGGCCCGGTAGGCGGCCATGATCTCGCCCGGTTCGCCGGGTGGGGTGTAGGCGCCGGTGGGGCCCTCCACCATCACGCCGTCCGCGCCGTGCAGGATCTGGAACCCGTTGGGGTGCGCCGGGACGCACCCGGGGAGCACACGCAGCTCGATGTGGTTCAGACGTGACAGGTCGGCGAACTGGGCCCACTGGCGCGACATCGCGGCCTCCGGCAGGATCGGCCGTTCGATCCCGGCGCGGGTGGGGGATGGTGCGCAAGATCGAGACGCGGACCATGCGGTCGGCCACGGCCTGGGCGGCCTCGTCGTGGGTGTAGGTCGTCACGGCTGTCAGGATGGCGGCCGCGTACTCGGCGGTCTGCATGTAGCCGGGGACGGCGGATGGACACCAGTGGTCGACGGGCCCGGCGCCCTCCTGGCTCCCCAGTTCTCGCTGGCTGGGCAGCATGCTCATGGCCAGTGTGCGGCGGGTGGTGTCGGTCGTGGTCATCGTCGTTTTTCTCCTTGTCGGGTTGTGCAACGTAGCGGCCCCCGAGTGAGGGGGCTCAGGGGCCGCTGGTCCGGCCACACCACACCGGTGGGCCTGGGCCGCCCCTGGCAGATGGGGCGGCGGTCCGTGCCCGGGACGTGGCGGGCACGGGTCGGGTGGTCACATGGTGATGTAGGGCCTCACCAGGGCGGAGGGCGGTTCGGTCTCGGCCTCGTGGATACGGAGGCGCAGCTTCTCGGGGGAGGGGGCGCGCACGGTGAGACCGGCGCGGGTGGCGACGTAGTCGGTGCGGCCGGTCGGGCTCGGCAGTGCGTACGCCGCCCATCCGTGGTGGTCGTGCTCGATGAGGTCGACGTGGGGGTCGTGGAGGCGACGGCGCGCCTGCAACGGGATCGAAGGGTGTGGGGGTGGTGCGGGGTCGTGGGCGTGGTTGGCGGTGGCGGGCCGCACGGCTGCGGCCGCCAGACACAGGACCAGGTCGGGCAGACTCATCGGGGTCCGCCCTTGTACGTGAATCGGACCTGCACGGACACCGTGCCGTCGGTGTTGAGCGACCAGTCCCACCTGGTGCTGAGCGCCTCGACCAAGCGCAGCCCCAAACCTGTGGGCTCCTCGCCGGGGGCAGTGTCGCACAGGCGCGGGTACGCGGTGTCCTGCCCGGGGCGGGGGCCGTCGTCGGTGACCCGCAACAGGTAGTGGTCGTGTGTGGTGATCAGCTCGATGACGACGCGGCCGCCCGTTTGACCGGATCGGGTGTGCTTGAACGCGTTGGTGGTCAGCTCGCTCGCGGCCAGGGCCACGTCCTGGGACAGGCTTGGGGTGGCGCGGGTCGCGTGGGTGGCCCATCGTCGTACTGGGCCGAGGTTGGTGGGCTCGCACCCGATGACGATGCCGGTGTGGGTGGGCGAACAGGTGGCCAGACGGCGGGGCCGCCCTGACAGCGGCGCCGGTCCTGTGCGGTGGGACATCGGCTCTCCTGGTGGTCGGATCGCACCCGATGACAGGTGAATGCCATAGAGTGCCGTAGCTCCACCATGCACAGCACCTCGGCGTGCGGCTACGAATAGGCGATTACTCAGCCACAATTCCGGCATGCCGTGGCCTAGACATGGCATATGCCTGTCATACTCATGGCATGGCACGGCAGAAGAATGTGGTTGATGATCTCGCTCTGTCCCGATTCGCCGAGGAACTCAAGTCGCGACGCGTTGAGGCTGGCCTGAGCCAGACCGAGCTGGGCGAACTCGCGGGCTACTCCCGCCAAGCCGTCGGCGAGGTCGAACGGCTCCGGCAACCCCCCACACGGAAGCTGGCGGAGAAGCTGGATGAGGCCCTGGAAGCACGCGGCGAACTGCTGGGACTGTTCCCCCGGCGCGGGGTCCCTGAGCGCAGCCGGTTGCTGGCCGGGTACGTGCCCCTGGAGCGCCAGGCGGCCGCGCTCGACCAGTTCCACGCGCAGGTCGTGCCCGCGCTGCTCCAGACCGAGGACTACGCGCGGGCGGACCTGGCCGGGACCGTGCCGCCCCAACCCGCGCCGGTGCTGGATGAGTGGCTCAGCACGCGGATGGAACGCCAACGGGTCCAGCGGGACCGGCCGTTGGCGGCGCAGTTCGTCGTGGATGAGGGGGCCCTCCGGCGGCAGATCGGCGGCTCTGCGGTGATGGGCGCGCAGTACGCCCACGTACTGGAGCGGACGGACGATCCGTTCATAACGGTGCAGGTGCTACCGTTCGCAGCCGGTGCGCATCCCGCGCAGCACGGGGCCTGCACGCTCCTGCACCTGGACGGGCCGCCCGCCGAGTCCGTGCTATATGTCGAGACGATGGCCGGCAGCCAGATCGTGGCCGACCCTGCCGTGGTCGCGCAGGCCGCGCGGCGGTTCGCCGCCCTGCGGGGGATCGCTCTCTCACCGGCGGTCAGCCGGGATTTCATCCGAGCACTATCAGAAGGACACGCATGAGCAGCATTCCCGTCCCGCCCAATGAGGCTTTCCGTAAGTCCTCCTACTCCTCTCAGGGCGGCGAGTGCGTGGAGGTGGCTCAGACCGGGCCCCATGCCTACCTGCGCGACACCAAGCACCGTCAGGACCTGTGCCTGTCGGTCTCCGCGCAGGAGATGGTGGCCTTCCTCCACGCGGCCCCCTCCTCATAACCCACAGCACCCGCGCGTCACTGGTCCAGGGTGGACCTCTCACCCCTTGGGGCCGGGCCACCAGATGCACGGGCCCGGCCTCCTCGCATGTCTACAGGCGGTACGCGACATCCGGCACCACCGGAGGAGGCCGGGGCGCACTAGTCAGGGAAACAGTGGAGGCTGCGGTGGGCCAGTCGCAGAAGGTGGGCTCACCGGGGTTGGAGGAGTTTGAGGTGCGCGCCGATCCCCAAGGGGTGACTGTGACTGCCGGACACGATGCGTTGACTTGGCCCAATCCACATCAGAGGATCTTGTGCTCCCTGCGACAACCAGAGAACCGCTGTGCCCCTGGAAACGGGGCTCTACAGTGGCCGTGTGGCTGAATCGTCTCCACCGCCCGCCCTCACTGCTCCGACCGCCATGAGCATTGCCGCTACGACGGCACACCACCTGCGGTGGGACGCCACCGCGGCACGTCTGTTGGGCCCTATCGCTGAGAACGCGACCGTGCTGCTCCCCCGCCGTCGGGTGGTCCTGCGTATCACCGCCGCCCCACACCATGAACGGGCCGTGAGAGAGTTGCGCCTGGCCCGCTGGCTACAGGAACACGAGGTTCCCGTCATACGGCCAGTCGACATCGACCAGCCCCTGCGGCCTGAGTGGGGTGAGGCGCGGTGGATCGTCTCGGTCTGGGAGGAGATCCCTGATCCGCGCCCCGCACACACCAGGGTGATCGGGGAAGCCCTGCGCCACCTTCACCAGTTGAGCGAACCGCCCAACGTGGAACTGCCAGTCCTCGATCCTTTCGATGGGATCGACGACTACCTCAGGCAGGCGCACCTGGAACCTCACGAAGCGTTTTTTCTCCACAACCGACTGGACCAGCTACGCGGCGCCTACACAGACCTCGAGTTCGCACTCCTCCGGGGGCCTGTCCACGGTGATGCGCACAGGAAGAACATCGTCCAGGATGCTGACGGCAGGCCCGTGCTGTTGGATCTGGAGCGGTTCAGCAGCGGGGCACGCGAGTGGGACCTCGTGGTCGCCGCTGTCTATGAACGCTTGGGCTGGTACACGTCCGACGACTACGCGGCCTTCACCCGTGCCTACGGGTGGGACGTGCGCGACTGGGAGGGGTTCTCCACGTTGGCCGCGGTGCGGGAGTTGCGAATGACGGCGTGGCTGTGCGCGCGCACCGGACGCGAGCCACGTCTGCTTCCGGAAGCGCGTCGACGGATCGCTTCCCTGAGGGATCCCGATAGTCCTCGCGTCTGGACGCCGGGGACCTGACGTCAATGCGCTGCGGAGGGCAAGCTGGCGACGCGGTCCTGGATGTCGCGCACTGACGGTTCCTGGGCGTAGGGGCGTAGGCGTTTCTGGAAGCGCGCGAGGTACTCCTTCACGCGTGCTGAGCGCAGCGGTCCGGCTTCTTCGATCACGTGTGTGGCTGTTGCGCATGCCTCGTCTACGGCGACGCTCCGGGGGCCGAGAAGGTGGGCGTTGGCGTGGATGAGGCCGGCGAAGGCACGGCTGCGGCGGAAGGTGGTGGGGGCGAGGCGGACCGATTGTTGCGCGTGCTCGATGGCCAGGGCGCTCTTGCCGAGGTCGTGGAAGCAGTGCGCGAGCTCGTCGGAGAGTTCGGAGGCGTCGAAGTAGGCCATCCAGGTGGGTTCGTTGTCAGAGTTGATGCGCTCGAACGTGTGCTCCATCTCGGACAGGGCAGCGGTGCAGGCGCGCTCGTCGCCGAGCGAGGCGAGGGCTCGGGCTTCCATCGCGGCGAGCATGGCCTGAATCGCGGGTGTGGCGTGGCTTTGGGCGCCGACCTTGGCGGTACGTGCGAAGTCCAGCGCTGATCGGTACTCACCGAGGAAGTTGGCTTGGTGGCTCAGGAGCGCGAGCGTTTTGGCTCCGAGGAGGCGGTCTCCTGCCAGGTGGGCGAGATTGAGCCCGAGGAGGAAGTAGCGTCTGCCCAGCGCGTGGTTGCCGGAGTCGTAGGCCATCGCACCGACCTTGGCGGAGAACCGGGCGCTGGCGCTGAACAGGCTCGTACCCACCTGTGGCGTGTAGCGGCCGTGCAGGAGCGGTGCGACTTCGCTGGACAAGTATTGGACGGCCGCGGTGCGGGCGTGGCCTCCGCCGAACTCGTGGTCGAGTTGCTCGAACAAGTCACAGGCACGGTTGATGGCGTGGACGTCGTTCGCGCTGACGTTGATCTGTCCGTGGGGGGCGGCTTCGATGATGGCCGGGGGTGCCAGGAGCCAGCGCAGGAGCGGGGTGCTCAGCTGGGTTTCGGAGGTGACCAGCCAGCAGTCCGGGGTGGCGGCGGCCAGATCAGCTGCCCATAGGCGTTGGGCTATACGAACGGCGTCGTTTTGGGACTCGATGAACAGTTCTGGCTCGGCTGCTGGCACGGCGGCGGGGGTGGATGGCGGGGTTGAGCGGGGCTGCGGAGTGGGTTCCGTGTCCGGGGTGTGCGGGGCTCCCAGGTCGGTAAGAAGACGGCGGACTCGGGTCTCCTCAGGAGTCAGGCGTCCCGACTCGATCCGACTGATGGTGCTTTGCGACAGCCCGGTCATGCGGCCGATGCTCTCCTGGGTGAGGGAGTGGACGCTGCCACGCAGGAGCCGGATGATCTTGACGGCGTCGAGTGTTCTGACGGCGTCTTGCATCTCTGGCATTCGCCACACCCATGCGGGAATGCACGCGCAGGCATCGGGGGAAGCCTCGCGCATACGGCCACACACCACACAGGACACCGGCTCTGAGGTTTCGATCATGTCCTCCCCAACCCATGCGAACAGGGCGCTTCTCCGATTGTGGCAGGACTCTGGGAAATACACGGGAGAATAGGCGACGTCGTTCCCTGAGGCCATCCTGGGCAGTTGTGCGCGGTCAGATGTAGGACCTGCCTGAGGTAGGTGGGTGCAGTTCAGGCGACGGCGAGGGCGGTGGCCAGTTCGTCCATGCTGTGGATGATCAGGTCGCTGCCCAGCGGTAGGAAACGCGCGGTCTTTCCTGGTTTGTTGGCGTACCCGGCCGCCATCGCTCCTACCGCGTGCGCGGCTTCGATGTCGGTGGTCGAGTCCCCGACCATCAGACAGTGCCGGGCCTTGGTGTTGATGTCCCTCAGGGCCAGCTCCAGCAGATGGGGGTGTGGTTTCATCAGGCGGGGTGAGGTTTTGTCTCGGCCGTGGATCCCCACCACGAGGTGATCCAACCGGTGCCGGGTGAGGAAGTCGGCCACCGCTTCGGCTGAATTGTTGCTCACCACGACCACGGGTCGGTGCGTCCGACGGCACGACTCCAACAGGGCCACGACTCCTGTTTCCGGTTCGGCCTGGCCGACCGAGGTGACCTCCGCCCGGGTCAGGAACTCCTCCATCTGCGCGTGGAGGTCCGGCGCGATCCGGTACAGCTGCCTCAGGACTTGCATGGGGTCGGTCTGCTGGGTGAGCTCCTCGGGGATGCTGGCCCCGGACCGGGAGGCGTGGGTGAGCATGTCCGCGGCGACCGTCGGGGCGGGGTAGCCAGCGAAGGCGCTGCACACGGGCCCGTCGAAGTCCAGCAGAATCGCCCGGGCCCGGGCGAGGAGTTGGGGTTGGCTCACTCTGTACGCTCCTGGGCGATCGAGGTCCAGACGCTGTCGAACCAGGCCTGAGCTTGGGCGACGTACTGCGACCCCACGGACTGGGGGTTGTCGTCGGCCGTGTGGTGGAAGAGCAGGCTGTCGCGCCCCATGAGGTCGTGGATCTCCACGGTCTGGCCGGCGAGCGGCACCAGGTTCGCCTTCACGGGGTAGAACCCGAAGAACGCCTCGGCCGCGTTGATGAGATAGATCTTGAACATGGGGGCGATCGGGTACACGCGGGTGTGCACCGTGGCGGTGGGGACCAGCCCCCTGTGTTGGAGTTCGTGGACGACGTCCTCGATGCCCTGGGTGTAGCGGAGCATGATGCGGCGCATCCTCTCCCGGGCGTGGGGGTCGTCCTGGCCGGTGTCGGTACGGGCTGGGAGCCCACGCGGCTGGGTCAGGTCCGGCACCAGGATACGGATGCGGATGCTGCGTGGTGCCATGCGGCGCTCGCGAACCCGGTCGAGGGGTTCCCCGAGCGCTGCGTGCAGGGTCTCGCTGCTGAACCCGGCGAAGTCGATGGTGACTTCCTCGGCCGCGAACGCCCTCTCGATGTGGGGGCGCAACCCCACGGGGCGGGAGAAGAACTCCTGCCCGATCTGGGATGAGGCACTCCGCTGCATCGAGGCGTGGGGCAACGCGTCCTGGCGGGCCGGTGGGGCTTCAACCTCGGCCTGCGGGGCCAAGGCCGCGTGTGAACGCGTCACCGCGCCGCCCTCTGCCCCGGGGGCCGCGGGGGGCGGTTCCTGACCGTGCCCCATGGGTGACATCGGTGCGTTCAGCTCCTGGAACACCTTCAGGGAGCGCTCCAGGCCCAGGGCACGTCCGGATTCGATACGGCTGACGGTGCTCTGCGACAGGCCGACCATGGACGCCACACTCATCTGGTCCAGGCCGCGCGCGCGGCGCCGCAGCAGACGAATCACTTCGGCCGCGTCATAGCCAGACAACGCGGACACCACCTCCGAATCCTCCCAAAACCCTGGTGGGATGCAGGAGCAGGTGGGAGATTCCCCAGAACGGTAACGTCCACAGTTTCTGCAGGTCATGGCCGTTATCTTCACTGCTTTCTTCGGACTGGGGGCGGGATATGCGTCGGGCATGCGCGATATCCACGACGGTATATGCACGCGTGCATAAAGAATAGTCCGGGGTGCATGGACTTATGCAAACGCGGTCGTGACAGTAGGGGCCATGTCCTCCTCTCCACACCTGGGTGGGGTGCCACACGCGAACGACGTGACGCGGATCGTGGTCGACCTCGCCCACCGTTTCGACGACATCACCGGCATCGTGGTGTTCTCCCATGACGGTCTGCTGCGCGTCTTCGCTCCGCCCCTGTCCTTGCAGGAGGCCGAGCGGTGGGCCGCTCTGCTCAACCAGCTGGTGGCCCTGGCGCGGCGGGCCGACACCGTGTTGGACCGCGGCGGTGTCGACAGCACACTGGTGCGGGTGTCGGCTCAGCACGCGGTGCTGGTCCAGCCGGTCACCGAGGCCACCGACATCGGGGTCCTGGCCCAAGGAGCGGCCCCCCTGGCCCAGATCGCGCACGCCAGCGCCCAGGCCGCTGCCCGGCTGCGTCCGTTGCTCCCCCGTGAGGTGTCCCGACGGATCGGGGCTCCCCTGCAGGCGGCGGTCGCATGAGCACCACACCCCTGACCTCGACGCCCCGCGCCAGCACCCCCGTCCAGACCAGCACGCACCCCAGCACGTGCGTCATGGTGCACAGCCTGATCGCCGCCCGGCCCGGCAGCCCCCGCCCCGTCGGCACCTCCGTCTTGCACGAGCGGGTCTTCGACCTGTGCCACCGCACCGGGCGCCGCGTCTTCGTCGGTGAGATCGCCAGCCAGCTGGGCACCTCTCCCGCCCTGGCCAGTGTCGCGGTCAGCGACCTGATCCGGGACGGCCACCTGGTGCTGCACCACCCCAAGCACCACCGGACCACGGCCCGAGGGCGCGCCCACGTCGAGCGGCTCCTGTCCCACCTACGTGATCACCCGCCCGTGCACGCCGACACCGTCAAGGTCGTGGTGATCGGCGAACAGGGACACGGGGTCACCACGTTCCTGTCGCACATGGGCGCCACCGACCCGATCGACGCGGCCCCCACCCCTGAGGGGCCCGGCCGCACCCTGGAATGCACCCTGGGCACGATCGACGTCGACCTGTACCTGGCCGTGCTCGGTGTGCACGGCACCGACCATCTGCAGGCGCAGTGGCCCGACGTCATGCGCGACGCCGACGGCGTGATCGTCCTGGTGCGCTCCGACCACCTGGCCCAGGCCCAGGACACCGCGTGGATGCTCCACTCCCACGGGCAGGTGCCGTACCTGGTCGCGGTGAATCTGGTCGACGAGAGCGCCGATCCCACCGCCGATGAGGTGCGCTCCACCTTGCACCTGGCGGCCCAGACCCCAGTGGTGATGGTGGACGCCCGCGAGGCGATGTCCGTGACCACCGCGATCGCTGATCTGTGCACGTGGGTGCTCAAGCAGGAGGAGGGCCGATGACGCGCATCGGGATCGCCGGGTCCGGGCAGGCCGGGCTGGCCACGGCCACCGGCCTGCTGGAGCTGGGCGTGGACGTGGACGTGTTCACCCCCCACACCACCGAGGAGCTGATGGGGGACGCCGCGCGCCTGACCCAGCTGACCTTCCCCAGCGTGGGCGCCATCGAACGCCGGGCGGGGCTGGACTTTTGGCCCACCGAAGCCCCGGTGTTCTCCTCCATCGAACTCACCATGGCCTCCGGGCAGGCGCCACCGAGCTCGTTCACCGCGCACCTGCGCGGCCCGAACGGGTTGACCCGCTACGGCACGGCGATAGACCACCGTGCCAAGACCGCGGCCTGGCTGCAGGCGGTCGAGAACAAGGGCGGCCGACCCCGCATCCAGACGGTGACGCCCAACGAACTCGCGTGGTTCGCCACCAGCGGGATGTACGACCTGTTCATCGTCGCCACCGGCGACCGCGACGACAAGCTCGCCCCCCTGTTCGCCCACAACCCCACCCGCTCGACCGGCGCCGCACGCCGCATCGTGATCCAGGCCCACTTCGAGGGCTCCCTGCCTGAGGGCGCGGACGTGCGGGTGGTCACCACCCCCTTCGGTGAGGTGTTCGCCTACCCGGTCCTGACCGCCAACGGCTCCCCCACCAACCCCGGGGTGTACCCGGCCACGTGTGTGCAGATCTTCGCCCGCCCCGGCGGACCGTTGGACCCGCGGTTGATGATCTCGGGCCGCGACCACGCCCGCGTGCTCTGGGAGGGCGACGAGAGCGGCCCCTCCCCGGCCGAGCGGGCGCTGGCCCGGTTCGCGCCCGACATCGCCGCCTGGTGCGCCACCACCGCACGGGTGCCGCGGTCCGAACTACTGCGCCCGGTCCTACCCGCGGTGCGTCAGGCCGTCACCACCATCAAGGGCACCCCCGTGGTGGGGATCGGTGACGCCGTCCTGACCGTGGATCCGACCTCCGCCCAGGGCGCCCACGCCTCCACGCTGGTCGCCGCCACCATCGTCGATCAGATCCGACAGTGCCTGCACCAGCAGCGGCGCCTCGCCGACACACACTTCCTCCAGACCACGCATGACCAGTTCTGGCACACCCATGGCCAGCACACGGGCGTGTTCGGCGAGCTGGTCAACGACTTCTGGGGCGGCAGCCTCGACCCGGCCGTGGCCGCCCAGTTCGCCCGCGCCGCGACCGAGCCCGCCATCGCGGACCGTATCGCCACCGGATGGGACAACCCGGCGACCTTCCAGGAATGGCTCCTGCCCACCTGAACCACACCCACCCCTGACCCCGCACTCGACCGGCCACCGCCGAAGTGAGGTACCCCCATGCCTGAACACCCCCCGACCAACACCCCTCCCGCCCCGGCTCCGGGCATCTACACCCGGCTGATCATGAGCACCGTGTACCCGGTCTGGGTACACGGGATCTGCCACCCGCTGGCCTGGGGCGTCTCCAACGCGTGGTTGCGGCGCTCCTACCGCACATGGCCCGGCCAGGTCCACCTGACCATCGGCCCCGGCAACGGCCGCTTTCTGCGCCACCTCAGCCCCGGCGTGCGGGTGCTGCACCTGATGGACTTCGCCGAAAACTGCCTGAGCATGGGGGAGCGGGCCGCGCGCCGCCGCGCGCTCACCCCGCAGATCCACTTCCAGGACGTGCTGGAGCGGTGGCGGGACCTGCCCGATGCCAGCGTGGACAGCATCGACTGCGTCATGGTCATGCACTGCCTGCCCGGCACCGGCCTCGCCGAGAAGGCGTCCCTGTTCGCCGAGGCCCACCGGGTTCTGCGCCCTGGTGGGGTGTTCTTCGGCGCCACCATCCTCGCCTCGGGGCCGGGGGTGCGGGTCAACGGATTCGCCCGGCGGCTCATGGCCGCCTACATCGCCAAGGGCTGGTTCGACAACCGAGGCGACACCGCCACCGGGCTCGAGCGTGAGCTGCGGACCCACTTTTCCGACGCGGATATCAGCGTGCAGGGCTGTACGGGTGTGTGGACGGCGGTGAAGCGATGACCTCGAACACGAGCCCGGTCCCGGTGGCGGTGGCGGTGGTGGGAATGTCCTGCCGCCTGCCCGGCAACATCACCACCCCCACCGAGTTCTGGCACGCGCTCCTCCAGGGGCGGGATCTGGTCACCGACCACTCCCTGGACCACCCCCGCGCCGACATCCTGCCCGCCGCCCTCCTGGACGCGGCCGACCAGCGCTTGGACACCGCCCACTTCGGTGTCTCGCCCACCGAGGTTGAGGCGATGGATCCCCAGCAGCGGATGCTGCTGGAGCTGGTCGACGAAGCCTTCCAGAACGCCGGCATCGCCCTGGCGGACTGGCGGGGGCGCCGGGTCGGGGTGTGGGTCGGCTCGTCCTGCCTGGACCAGGCGCTGCTGCGGTTGGGGCCGGGGCAGGGCGGCACGATGGTCGACACCGCGGGCGCCATCCCGAGCATGCTCGCCAACCGCGTCTCCCGCCACCGGCTGATGGACTGGCGGGGTCCCTCGGAGACGATCGACACCGCCTGCTCAGCGTCCCTGGTGGCGGTGCACCGTGCCCGCCAGGCTCTGGTGGGCGGCGAGGTCGACCTCGCCGTCGTCGGCGGCACCAACCTGCTGGCCCTGGACACCCACACCCGCATGTTCCGTGCGTCCCGGGTCCTGTCCGAGCGGGGACGCACCCGCCCGTTCGACACCAACGCCGATGGGTTCGTGCGCGGCGAGGGCGGCGGCGTCGTGGTGTTGCAGCGCGCCGAGGACGCCGACGCGGCGGGTGTGCCGGTGCGGGCCCTGCTGGTGGGCAGCCAGACCGGCTCGGACGGGTACGGCACCCCCATCGGCGCACCCTCGGTGGAGGGCCAGCGCGCCCTGCTGGAGTGGACCTACGCCCGTACCCCGGTGGATCCGTCCGGGGTGGACTACCTGGAGGCGCACGGCACCGGGACCCGCGCGGGGGACGCCGCGGAGTCGCGCGCCGCGGGCCGGTTCCTGGCCCGCGGCCGGGCAGCGGACACTCCGCTGCTGGTGGGGTCGGTCAAGTCCAACCTGGGGCATCTGGAGGGCGCGGCCGGGATCATCGCCCTGATCAAAACGGTCCTGGCTCTGGAGCACCGGGTGGTGCCGCCGACCCTGCACCACCAAGATCCTTTGCCGATCCTGGCCCGGTTGGGGTTGCAGGTGCCCACCCAGGCCCGCCCCTGGCCCCGCACCGGACGCCCGCCCGTGGCGGCGGTGCAGGCGTTCGGGTTCGGCGGCACCAACGCCCACGTCGTCCTCCAAGCCCCACCCTCCGCAGCCGCCGACGGCGCGTCCGACGATGAGGGCGTCGCTGAGCACCTGGTGCCGGTGTCTGCGTCCAGCCCCCAGGCGCTGCGGGCCACCGCCGCCCGGTGGGCGAGCGCCGTCGAGGAGCAGGATCTGGCGTTGGTGTCGGCCACTGCCGCGCACCGGCGTGACCACCACCGCGGGGCCCGCGCCGCCGTCGTGGCCACCACCCCGGCCCAGGCCGCCCAGGCGTTGGAGGCCGCCAGCGAGCACCGCACGGACCTGGCGCTGGTGGGGCCGCGCGTGCCCGCCCCGGGCCGCCCCCGGGTGGTGCTCGTCTACCCGGGGCACGGCGCCCACCCCCGTGAGAGTGGGGATCTGGCCGAGACGGAGCCGGTGTTCGCCGCCGCGCTGGCGCGCACCCACCAGGCGCTGGCCGCCCACCAACACCACCCCCTCAACGCCGCTGGTGGGGGGTTGGATGTGGTCCAGCCCGCCCAGTGGGCGTGGCAGGTCGCCGCCACCGCCCTGCTGGCCTCATGGGGCATCACCCCCGACGTGGTGGTCGGCCACTCGTTGGGGGAGGTCGCCGCCGCGACCGCCGCGGGCGCGTTGGACATCGACGACGCCGCCCGGGTGGTGGTGGAGCGCAGCCGCCTGCTCGCCGGCACTGCCCCTTCTGGGGGGTTGCTGGCCACAGCGTTGCGCACCGACCAGGCCCAGGCCGTCACCGTCGATCACCCCCGGGTGGGGATCGCCGCGATCAACGCCACCACCTCCACCGTGCTGTCCGGGCCCCACGCCGACCTGGAGGCGATCGCCGCCCGGCTGGGCGCTGACCGGGTGTGGTGTCGGCGGGTGGACGGTGCGCCGCCCGCGCACAGCCCCCTGATGGGCCAGGCCGCCCAGAGTCTGCCCGCACGGCTGGACGGGTTGAGGGTCAGGCCGGGGTCGGTGGCGCTGTGGTCCACCGTGACCGGCGACCGGGTGCCCGGAACGGACCTGGCCCCCGACTACTGGGGGCGGCAGTTGCGCGCCACGGTGCGCCTGCACCGGGTGATGCGCTCCCTGGCCGAAGCCGACCAGCCGATCGTGGTGGTGGAGGTCGGCGCCCGCTCCGTGCTGGCCGCCGCGCTCGCCCACACCCTGAGCGGCGCCCACGGGCGTTACGAGGTCGACCCGCCGCTGGTGTCGCTGGGGCTCACCGGGGACGCCGAGCGCGCCGACGCCCTGGCCGCCCTGGCGGGTCTGTACACGTTCGGGGCCGATCCCGCCTGGCCGATCGGGCGCAGCGCGGCGGTGGAGTTGCCGGTGCGGGCCTGGACCCACACCACCCCCACCACAAGCCCCGCACCCGCCACCGCTGTGCTGGCGCACTGCTCACCCGAGCAGGCCCGCGCCCTCATCGGCGAGCACGTGCGTGCGCTGGTGGCACAGATGGCACCCACCGACAGCGGCCCGGCCGGAGTGGAGGTCCACCGCGACCTGGCCGCGCTGGGGCTGAAGTCCCTGGCCCTGGCGCACCTGCACCACCAGCTGCTGCGCCGCCTGCCCGACCTGGCCGGGATGCCGGCCGTGACCACCCTGGGCGCCCAAACCCCGGCGGACCTGATCGAGGCGACCACCCAGTACTGGAACCGCTCTTGCGAGCCGGTGTCCACCACCTGAGGACAAGACGATGACCACCTGGCACCAGCGCACACACGTCCTGGACGACGTGGCGATCATCGGTATGAGCTGCCACCTCCCCGGGGGGACCACCACTCTGGGCGGGCTGTGGCGGCACCTCACCGACGCCGCGTTCGCCCCGCACGGGGGCGACGGTGCGCCCGCGGATGTGCTGGGCGTGGTCGACGCAGCCCTGGACGACGCCGGCGTGGATCCGCTCACGCTGGGTGGGGTGCGCGTGAGTGTGACGCTGGCCGGCCCCGCCTCCTGCGCGGACCCGGTGGCCCACCGGGTCGCCGCCCGCCTGTACCAACCCCGTGGTACCGCGTCCGTGCACGCCGACGCGTTGGGTGCGCTGCACCGCGCACACCATCAGGTGCGCCACGGTGAGGCCCACACCGGGCTGGTCATCGCCCACCACCCGGCCGGGGGTGCGGCCGCGGTGGTGGTGACGTCGGCCGCCGCCGCCCGCACCCACCGGTACCGCGCCTGGGCGCTCCTTCGCTCCCTCCTGACCCGGCCCGTCCGCCTACCCGACACCGCGGTCCAGGGTCTGCTCGACCTGGCCTTGGCCCGCGCGGGCCGGGGCCGGGCCGACCTGGTCCACCTCCACTCAACAGGCACCGGCCGCGACGACCTGGGCGGGATCGGGGCGCCGGTGCACACCCTGGACCACCTCGGCGCACGCGAACCCACCAGCGGCCTGGCCGCGGTGATGGCCAGCGCCCTGATGCTCCACCACACCCACCCGGTCACCGACAGCCCCGCCGCGGTGGCCGCGGTCCACGAGAGCACGCGTGAGAGCACCGGCCTGGTGCTGCTGACCGCACCTCCCGCCCTGCTGTGCCCGGCCGCCGCGCCAGAGCCCTGGCCCGAGGTCGTACTCATCTCGGCCCCCACCCGATCCGACCTGGTCGCGACCGCACGGGACTGGGCCGACCGCGCCCCCGCCCTGGGCAATGTGAGCGCTGTCGCCAACGCCGCTAAGCACACCGCACATCACCGGGTGCGGGCGGCGGTGGCCGCCCGCGACCTCGGCGGTCTCATCCAGGCCCTGCGCTCTGTCCAAGACGATGCCCCCAACGCTGACGTGATCGAACCCCACGTGATACCCGCTATCCCCGCCCCTGTGGTGTTCGCCTTCGCCAACGCCCCCCACACCGTGTTGGCCCCCTCCACGGCCCTGATGCGCCTGGACGCCTACGCCCGCGGCCTGGCCCGTGCCCGCCAGGCCCTGGCGGCGCTGGGCGTCACCCCCGGCATCTGGCAACCAGGCACCCCCCTGACAGGGGAAGACGCCCGCCAAGCGACCTTCGCGCACCAGGTGGCGTTGAGTGACCTGCTCGCCTGGCACGGAGTCCGGCCCGACCACACCCTCGGCTACGGGGTCGGACGCGCCAGCGCCGCTTACGCCCTGGGGGACCTGTCCCTGGACCAGGCCGCCCGCGCGCTCGGTGACACTCCCCTGGACGAGCCCCGGGATCCGGTGGTCGACGACCGGGCGGTGGTCGTGGAGGTGGGCCCCTACCCCATGCTGGCCCGCCACCTGGTCGATGCCGGGATCGCCCGGCACGCCAGCATCGTCACCTGCGACCCGGTGAGTGTGGCCCACACCCTCGGCGAGCTGTACGCCCTGGGCCACCTCCACGCCCCCACTCCCGCCCCCGCTGCGGTACCGGCCGATACGGACCTGGCACGCCCGACTGACGTGGCGGAGACCGCGGGCGGGGGCGAGGCGCTCACCGCCACGCGCAACCAGACCGCCGCGTTCCTGCTCCGTCTCCTGCGGCGCATCACCCACCTGGAAGTCGGCGTCGGCTTGGCGGTGACCTGGGGCGAGCTGGAGCTGACCGACCGACAGCTGATCCGCGTGGTCGGCCACCTCAGGCAGGTCCCGGCGTGGGCGCACCTGACCACCGCCGACCTGCACCCCGACCAGTCACTGGCCCGCTGCGCCGAACAGCTGACCGCTCTGCTCACCCCGGTGGAGGCCATCCGATGAGCCACCCGACCGGGCGCCGACCGTCCACTGCGGCGCCCTGGTGTCCCCGCCCCGTCCAATGCCCTGGGGCGGGGACACCACCCCACCCGTTCGACGCACGCCACGACGACCCGCTGACCCCTGCTCCGCCCCGCCCCCTCTCCCCGTGTGTCCGGGGCGGAGCAGGCCCCCACACCCCGGAGAGGAGATCGGCCATGCCCCTACCCCCGACGCCTGTTCCGCCGCTGCCGTGCGAGGAGGAACCGGAGGCGTTCTACGTCGCGGGCGTCGCTCAGCACCAGGCCGCGGCACGGTGCCGTCCCTGCCCCCAGTGGGCGGAGTGCTTGGCCGAGGCGTTGGACGAGCGCATCCAGTTCGGGGTCTGGGGCGGCATGACCGAACGCCAGCGGCGCGCCCTGCTGCGCAACCACCCCGACGTGTCCAGCTGGCGCGACGTGCTGACCCAGGCCTGTCAGGACAACCCGGGCCTGCGTGCCCCCGGTGAGAGGAGCCGCGCATGAGCGGGGAGTCGTTCCGCCGCCCTACCGCACCACCACCCCTCCCCCGTCGCAGACCCGGCCGTGGAGCCGGGCCCATGACGCCGACCAGTACGCCACGGCCGCTGCCCTGCAAGCAGACCACCACCCCCGGTGGTGGGTGCTCTGGGGGCCGCATTCACGCCGGTTCTGGGCCTTCTACCTGGGTGAGGAGGCCGTCGACCCGGCCGGGCTACGCACACCCCAGGACGTCCGCGCGCACATCGCCCGCGTCGAAAGCGAACTGGCGCGCCCGCCGGCCGCGCGGCACCGGTTGGGACCACGCCCTCCCACGTGGTGGGGGTGAGCTCTGATGCCGGGGTTCAACCACCCCCGCCGCCGACCCAGCGGTGTCACGCTGTGGAACCTGGCGGCCCGTCACGGGCTCCGCGTCAGTGCCACCCGTGGTCAGCTCGTGCTGTCCCGGTTCGGGATCTCGGTCCAGGCCCACGCCATCGACGGCCACTGGCGGCTGGGCCCCGTGGGGCACAGCCCCCACAACGTCGAACCGGTCTGCGCGGTCGGTGACGAGAAAGCCCTCATGGAAGCCGCCTCCCACCGCATCGACCAGGACCGGCACGACCAACGCGCGGGGCTGGCCCGCGGGAGGCCGCGATGAGCCCGACCCCCACCAGCGCCTACAACCTGGCCTGGTTCCGACATTTGTACGCCCAGGGCGGGATCGAGCAGGTCTTCGCCCAGGGCGATGCGGACCTCATCCAGTGGCTGGCCCGCCAGCGCAGCAACTTCCGGTGCGGGCACATGAGCCAGTCCTGGGCGCGCACCCTGGGCGCCATCGGCCCCGACGTCCTGACCCCCACGACCCCGCCTACCGATCAGACCAACACCCCTGGAGACCCCGTGCCCACCGCCCCCACCACAAGACCCGGCTCCTGGAACATCCACCCCTCACCTGAGGGGTGGCGGTACCGCTGCCCCTGGGATTCCCAGGAGCGCACCGCCCCCGTGGACATGGTCAAGGTGTTGCAGTCCCTGGAGGAGCTGGAGCGCGACCTGCCCGACACCTGGGTGGTCGGCATCTCGCCCACCGCCGACACCCGTCGGGAGCGGCTGTGGGCGCAGTTCCCCGGTGAGGTGCTCGTGCGCGGGGCCACCGCCAAAGAGCTCGCGGCCCAGGTCACCACCGCCCGCACCCTCCTCAACCTGTGACCTGGCCGGTTCGGGACGTGTGGGGTGTCCCTGAGTCCGTGCCCTGCGCACCTCCGTGCACGGCCTACCTGTACCGGCACTGGCCGCACCTGGGGGCGCCCCGCTACCCCGCCTCCCCCCTGCCCTGGTTCCCCACCGATGGAAAGGACGCGATGCCGCCCCGATCACTGAAGGCCCTGGGTCGATGAGGCAGGACACCGCCCCCGCCGGGCCGGTGCCGGTGGGGGTGGCGGTCGCACCCCATGTGAGCGGGTGGTGGGCCTGGCGGGTGCACACCGACACCGTGCGGTGGAGCGGCACCCACACCGACGCGCAAACCGTGGCCGACCTGGCCTCGGTCATCCGCGACCAGGTCCACGACCGCCTCGGTGAACAGGTGGTGCTCATCGCCCCGCCCGAACTCGGATACGGGCCACCCACCGGTCACGAACACCTGCTGATCCGCGCGGCCGACCACGCCCGTGACGCTGCCCGCACCCTGGCCACCGGCCACGTCCGTGACCTGTCCGTGCGGCTCCTGCCCCACCGGGACCGTGTGCTGGTGGGCCCGGAGTGGACCCTGTCGGTGCACGCGGTGGTCGACGAGGACGGCGCGGACTGGGTGTGGGTGTCGGGGGCGGGCTGGTACGCCACCGGCCGCAGCGATTCGGGCGATCTGACCGAGGTCGCCGCCGCGGGGATCGACGCCGCCGCCACCGCCTCCCCGCGCGGCGGCCGGGTCAGGATCGACTGCGACGAACCGGTGGCGGTCAAACGCCAACACGCCCTGGCCCAGGCCCTGCGCCGAGCCCAGCAGGCGGCCCACCCAGGCGGGGCCGTCGACCAGGTGGACATCACCCACATCGACACCGCCTCCACCCCCCACCACCAGATGGCGGTCCAGTTGTGCGCCGGCCTGCCCCACCAGGAGCACGACCGCGACCGGGACGGGGGTTTGCGCCCCTACCAGGAACGCGGGGTGGCCGCCCTCCTCCAGACATGGCAGGGCCGCGGTCGCGGGCAGTGGAACTGGGCGTGCGGGGCCGGTAAGACGGTGGGCTACGCCGCGAGCGCGGCGGCTGTGGACGCCCAGCGGGTGCTCGTGCTGGTGCCCACCCTGGACCTGGTCACGCAGGTGGCCGAGGCGTGGGTGCGCCGGTGGGGGCCGCGGTTGCGTCAGGTCGTGGCGGTGTGCGCCCAGCAGGACACCCTGTCCACCGAACCGATCACGGCCGCGGCCCACCACCACCGGATGCACGCCACCGTGGTCCGCGACCCGGTGCTGTTGACCACGCTGCTGGACCTGCTCACCCCCACCCTGGTCGTGGCCACCTACCACAGCCTGCACCTGGTGGTGGACGCCCACGCCGACCATGACCTGCCCGCCTGGGACGTGGTCTACGCCGACGAGGCCCACCACACCGCCGGGCGAGCCGATAACGCCTGGACCGTGGTGCACGACCACACGCGGCTGCCCGCCCACCGCCGCTGCTACGGCACCGCCACCCCGCGCCGCGTGGTCTCCAACGACGGGGCGCCGGTCGCGTCGATGGACGACACGAACGTGTTCGGGCCGGTGGCCCACACCTACACCGTCGGCGAGGCCATCGCTGACGGCTACCTGGACGACTACCAGCTCGTCGGCGCCGTGGTGGACACCGACCAGATCCGCCACGTGATCGGCCGCGGCCACACCGTGGACCTGGACGGCCGCGCGGTGCCCGCGGACCTGGTCGCCGCCCAGGTCGCGGTGCTGCGCTCGATCCGCGCCCACGACCTGCGCAGCCTGATCTGCTACGGCCCCAACCTGGCCTGGGCCCGCCAGTTCGCTGACACGTTGGCCGCCACCGCCGACCTGCTGGGCGCCGACGCCCCAGGACGGCCGATCACCGCCCTGCACGTCAACGGGCACTCCTCCCACCAGGAGCGGCGCGCGGCCCTGCACGCCCTGGCCCGCCCCGGCAACCGGGTGTCGGTGGTCACCGCCCTGGGATGCTTCGTTGAGGGCATCGACGTCCCCGGTGTGGACGCCGTCGGGTTGTTCGGGTCCAACCGGTCCAGGTCCCAGCTCATCCAGCGCATCGGCCGCAGCCTGCGCCCGGGGACGGGGCCGCGCACGGTCGCGCGGATCATCGCGCCGCTGTACGTGGCACCCGGCGCCACACCCGAGGAGGTGCTGGACACCCCCGCCTACGCCGCGTTCGCCCGCATCATCAGCGGCCTACGCTCAGTGGACGCCCGGTTCGCCCACGCCCTGACCAACCACCTGGTCACCACCACCGGCAACGCCACCACCACAAGTGCGCCCTCCCGGTGGCTGCGGCTGACGGACGCGCACACCGGCCGCGCCAGCGACCTCACCCAGGCCATCACCACGGTCGTGCTCAACGACGGATCATCGCTGTGGTGGGCCAACGCCCACCTGGCCGAGCAGTGGTACGAACGCCACGGCCACCTGGACGTGGACCCCGACGTGGCCAGCGCGACCAGCCAGCCCCTGCGCGCCTGGCTGGGGGTGCAGGCCTCCCTGTTCCGACGCGGGCTGCTCCCACCCCGCCACTACGACGCGCTCAGCCGTATCGGTATGGACTGGAGTTCGCGGGCGGCCGGACCGTTCTGGCCGCGGCTCCAGGCGGCCGTCACCGCCTGGTACCGCGAGCACGAGCACCTGCTCCCGCCCAGTGACCATCCCCTGTACCCGATGCTGGTCAGGGCCCGCCATCTGGCCAACACCGGCCGGTGGAGCGCCGAGCAGACCGCGTGGCTGGACGAGCACGACATGGTGTGGGACCTGCGCCGCCACCAGCGCACCCGCAAGATCCACGAGCTGGGACGCTTCATCGCCTCCCACCACCGGCTCCCCTTCAGCCGGTCGCCGGAGGAACGGGCCCTGTACAAGGTGCTGAGCGGTCTACAGGCCAGCCACCGCAAGCAGCAACTGGACGAGGAACAACAGCGCCTGTGCGACCAGGTCCGCATCCCCCTGGGCGCCGATGACCCACACGCACTCCCACCGCCCCCGCACGGTCCGCGGGTGTTCGAGCTGGACGGCGTCACCGGAGCACACCTGCTCGCCGCAATCCGTGCCGGCGCGACCCTGGACGAACTCGTACACGCCAGCGGGCGAAGCCAACCCTTCATCTACCAGCAGCTGCGCGCTTCAGGACTGGAGTCCTTCACCGACCTGCGCCACCAGGCGATCGCCGAGCAGGTCCGCCACGGGCACGACCGCACCGAGGTAGCGCGCACCTTCCAGGTCCCGGTCCTGACGGTGGGCAGCATCTGCGCCCTCACCCCCGCACAACCACACACACCCCTCACCCATGGGGCGGGTGAGCCCGCGTGGATGACACCCGAGCAGGCCACGCGGACCAGCGGGCTCAGCGCCAGAGAACTGCTCGTGTGGGCCAACGCCCACCACCTGACCGTCTCCTTCACCCCCGGCGGCCGCCCCCGCTACGAGCCCTTCTCCGTCCAGGCGCTCGCCGCCCTGCTGGAGGACTACTACACCCCGAGCCAGGCCAGCACGGTGCTGGGCGTGACCACCCACACCCTCAACCGCATGGCCCGCGAGGGCCGCATCCAACGCCTCACACCCTGCGCCAACCACAGCCGCTACCTCAAGACCGACGTGCACGCATGCGCCCAGAACCCTCCCCGACACGGCCCCACACCACCCCTGACCCACCGCCGCGACAGGAACTCTCCCCAGCCATGACCGACCCCACCCACCAGGTTCAAGGACGCTACCCCCACGACCGCGCCCGCGCGGCACGGCTGCTGGCCGTCCACCCCGGACCCGTACTGACCACGGACCTGGCCGCACCCCTGATCGGCACCTCCGAAACGGACGCCCGCACCTGGTTGAGCGAACTCGCCCGCGACGGACTCCTGGCTCACCTGGGCCAGGGCCGCTACACCCACCGGCTCCCCGGGCGCGACCTGACCCAGGACCTGACCGAGGCCGACCACCACCACGCCATCAACGCCCTGGTCCAGTACTTCCGGTTGCGGCTGGCCGCCGCGGCCGCCCACCTGTCCCCCGGCCGACTCCCCGTGGACACCGGCGGCGCCGCCCTGGCCGCCATCGCCCAACAGGCCACCGACCCTTGGTTCGAGGATGTGGCGGAGGTGGCCACATGGCTCAGGACGCACCGCGACAACCTGCGCGCCGTCACCCGCATGGCGTTCCGCCTGGGGCGGCACACGGTGGTGTGGCAGATCGCCGACCACCTGGGCGAATGCGCGCACACCCTGCCCACGACCACCCCCACCCTGCAGGGGGAGCTTTACCCGCTGGCCCTGGAGGCCGCCCGAGAACACGGAGGACTGTCGGCGCGGGCCCGGATGCACCAGCGCATGTACACCCTGGCCCAAGGCCGACGCCACACCCTGTACCACGGGCGGTGCGCCCGCGAGTACTACATCGCCGGCGGCGATGCCCACGGAGTGGCGTCGGCCACCGTCGACCTCGGCGTGGCCTGCGCGGTGAACGCAACCACCGACGATCTCCTGCACGCCGAACACCTCCTCATGGCCGCTGAGCACCGGTTCTGGGAGCTGAACCACGGGCGCGGGGCGGCGATCGCGGCGCTGGAGCGCGGCCAGGTCCACGCCCAACGCGGCCACCCCGACGCGGCACTGGCCACGCTGGGCCGCGCCCAGCACACCCTGAAGAGCCTGGAAGGCAGCGACCACTTCCAGATGGGGCGATGCCTCATGGCTCAGGCTCGCATCCACCACCAGGGCCAGACGGAGCGCGCCGGTGCGGTGGCCCACGCCGCCCTGGTGCGCTTCCGCGCCGCGCACGCCCCAGAGTTCGAGGCCCTGGCGCGCGCCCTGATCACCAACCCGGCGCACCCCGCAGATTCCCCTTCCCCCGCTGTGTCCTGACCGCCCCCACCCGTGCCGCAGAGGCGCACCCGACGACGAAACGAGACGATGAGCACGCCCTCCACGACCGCCACCACCAGCAGGCACCCCTGGTGGGCCCCCGCCACGGCCCCCGACCAGATCCGCACCCCCCACCCATGGCTAACCCCCTGGCAGGCCTACGCTCTGCTGGCCGTGCTGTGGGCGGCCACCGGCGGGTACATCCTCGTCCTGGCCTGGAAGGGCATCACCATCCCGCTGGACATCACCAGCAGCGGGGTCATCTTCCTCGGCCTGGTGGGAGTGGGCATGCTCAGCACCCGCGCCGGACACCCCGGCTTCGACACCCTCGGCTTCTCCCCCCGCTGGCCCCAGGACACCGACGACCCACAACGGTGGCGCCGCCAGGCATGGGCCGTGTTCGGCTACGCCATCGTCGCCCTGCTGGCCGGGGAGGCGGTCTATGCGGCCCTGCACCTGCTGGCGCCCGAACCCCTCGCCCCCACCCCCGTGATCGCGGACTTCATCCTCCGGACCCCTTTCGTCTACGCGGTCACCGTCGCCGCAGTGGTGGCGCTGCTGTCCGCGGCCCGACGTCCCGCGTGGGAGATGTACCTCGTCTCCGCGCTGACCACGGCGGGCATGTTCGTCGTGCCCTTCGGTGCGGGAGCCATCGCCGCCGCCGTTCCCGCCCTGGTGATGACGGGGCTGTTCCGACGCACCCGACGGCTCACTCCCTTGGTCCTCGCGGAGGCTCCCGCCATGGGTGTCGCCGCGGGGCTCACCCTCGTGATCACCCACCTGGTCGGCTGAGGAACCTCTGCGGTCATGCCCCCTCTGCGAGAGACGAACGGAGAACCTGTGCGGATCATGAGCCAGAACCTGCGCCACGGTGCCCTGCAGGATGCCGAGGGCCGCGGCGACGACCGCTGGTCCGGCATCGCCGAGATCATCCGCGACCTGGCCCCGGACATCCTGTGCCTGCAGGAGGTACAGGGGTGGCGGGAACGGAACGCCAGGCAGGTGTTCCGGGCCGAGCGCGACCTGGGGTTGCGCATCGCGGGGTGGATCCCCGCCACGGCCAGCCCCGGCGGCACGCTGGTGATGTACCGCCACCAGCCGGGTGTGCTGGAGCAGGTCGCCTGGGAGCACATCAACCAGTCCACGGTCTACAAGGGATTGTGCGTGCCGGTGTTCGACACCGGCCACCCCACACCGTTGGCCGTCACGTCGGTGCACCTGACCTCGGTGAGCGCCGCCACCGCTGAGCAGGAGGCGCTGTGGATCTCCTCGCGGGTGCACCGCTACGGCGGGGTGGGGGTGATGGCCGGGGACATCAACCACCATCCAATGGTCGACGACGGCTATCCGGATCCTTCTGAACTGCCGTCGCTGAACGTGGGCGCGCGGTTCGTCGACAACGGCGACGGCCAGTTCGTTGCCGACCGGCGGGTCGCCCAGGCGCTGATGCGCGCCCGGATGGTGGACGCCGCCGCCCACCTGGCCGAGCAGCATCAGGACACCTCCTACCTCGCCCCGGCCTCGGGCGGCCGACTGCGCGTGGACCAGGTGTGGGTCACCCAGCCCCTGCGCGCCGCAGTGGTCGAGTACCACCGCATCCCGCACGGATTCTCCGACCACCACGCGATCGCCGTGGACCTGGACCTGGACATGGTGGACTACACCGCCCTGCCGCGGGTCTCCTAACCCCGTCCACGAAGGCCTCGGTATCTCCGCACTGGCTTGACGTTGTGGACCCCCACCGCTCAGGCATCGGCGCTCACCCTCCTCCGGTTGGGTCTGCTCCGATACCAGCACAGATCCGGGCTAGGCCAAGCCCGCGCTCTACTACCCACAGGGCCCCGCAGCGTCGGGATCGCCCTTGGTCACACCCTGGCTGACCTGGTCACCGACGACACCCACTACCTGCCCCTGGCCACCTTGGACGAAGGCCAGCTGTGCGAGTTGATCACCACGCTCGTCCCACACTAAGAGGGAGCGGCGTGACTCTTCGTTCCTCCAGGTAGGGGCCAAGGCGTGGCCCAGGGATGCCCAGCGAGGTAGAGGTTACCCACACGGCGTGGGCAACTTCCCGCTATTCGCACGCTCAGGAGGTCTAATCACTCAGATCGAGCGCCGATGAGTACCTGCGCCCAACACCTGATTAACGGCGTTAATCCGCAGGTGAGGAGGTGAGCGTGGCCGATCAACCCCTCACGACCCTGAGAAGAAGCTCACGGTGTGGCCTCAGATGCTCTCGTTGACTTCTAAGGACGCGGCAGCATCGGGATAATGGCCTGCATGACGATCTACACAGTGGCGGCCTGGAAGGGTGGCGTGGGCAAGTCCACGATCGCCTACGAACTGGCCTGGCAGTTGAACGCCGTCCTCCTTGACCTGGACTTCGATGACGGCGGACTGACGAAGGCATGGGGGTACGACTTCGAGGACAGGGTGAACGCACCCCTCCTCGACGCGATCGAGAAGGGGCGTACACCGCGTCCGTTGAAGGGGCGCAACAAGCCGGACCTGGTCCCGTCGCACCGCGACCTGGAGATGGTCCAGCCCGATGTGCGCACCATGCAGAAGCTGATCAGGACGTGGGCGGACGAATGGGATCGTGACGTAGTCATCGACACCCACCCGGGCGGGCTGCCTATGACGTATGCCGCAATGGGAGTCGCGAAGGTGACCGTGAGCCCGGTCACCTTCGGGCAGAAGGAGTTCAAGTCTCTGGAGTCAATGACGCGGGAGCTGGCGGACTACCCGATCATCATCGCTCCCAACAAGACTCCGATCTCCCCTCCGCAGTGGGCGATTGACCGGTTGGAGAAGATCGAAGCTGCCGGGTTCCAGATCGCGGATCCGCTGCCAAACGAGACGTGGATCCCCAACCGTCAGATCCGTATCCCCATCACACGCGAGCCGGTTCCCAAGCGCGCTCAGCGTTTCGAGGAAGGGATCCTCTCTCTTGGCGAGATGATGTTGGCCTATGAGTAACGGACTGAACAAGCTCAGGAACCAGCGCCAGCGTCGGCAGGCTCCTCCCCCTGACCACCCCCGCCCCCAACGACCTCTGATCAGCGCCTCCCTCGAAAGGTTGGCGCCAAACCCCCACAACCCTCGAACCGCCCTGACCGAGATCGAGGAACTCGCACAGAGCTTCCGGGCCGTTGGTCAGTTGCAGCCCGTCACGGCTATGACCCGTGACGCCTACCTCAAGCTGATGCCTGACGATGAGGAGATCATCGGAGCGGCTGACCTGGTTGTCGTCGCAGGGTGTCGGCGTCTGGCCGCGGCGCATGTTGCTCCGTTGAAGGAGCTGAAGATCCATGTCGATGACTCGCCGGAGAGCGCGTCACACGTACTTGAGTCGGCCCTGGTGGAGAACATGCACCGGATCGACCTCCATCCTCTGGAAGAAGCTCGTTCTCTGGTTGAGCTGCGCAACCTGCGTGGGCTGAACCAGAAGGAACTGGCAGCCCGCCTGGGACGGACTCCGGCCTTCATCTCACAGCGCCTTAGCCTACTCAACCTCAGCTCGGAGATGCAGGACCTCTTCCTGACCGGGCAGATGAAGATCGAACAGGCACGCACGCTGGCTCGCCACAAGGAGACCGACCAGATATCCGCGTGGCAGGACATGATTAACGGCGTTAATCATGAGCGCTCCTCAGGTCGGGTGGACAGCACGGACCACCTCACCGTCGACGGTCACGAGCCTGAGGAGGACCTGCCCTCCTCGATTAACGGCGTTAAGCCGACGGAGGCCAACGGAGCGGCAGAGCTGGACGGCGCAGAGGACCAGAGGCCGATTAACGGCGTTAATCCTGGCAAGGTTCTTGTTCCTGACGGTATCGAGGTGAACCACACACCCGACCCAGGCCATCGAGCTGTCTCCGAAGATCATGAGCCCGCGGGGGAGCTTCAACACGAGCAACTGACCCTAGACCTTCAGTGGGAACCTCAGACGATGGCGGATCGACTCTACGAGGAACTTGGACCAGAGAAGTTCGCCCAGCTCCTCGATGCTGGCATGGAGCGCCTCAAATAACCATGAAGTGAAGATGTGCTGCGGAGCTTCACCCAAGCACTGGTGGCCCGACCAGGGAGCTGGTCGGGCCACCAGTGTGCGGGCCTCCTACCGACAACCTCTGCTCTGGGTACGGTAAGCGCGCTCCGACTTGCTGGTGCGGTTGTACCCAAACTGGCCAGCCTTCGCACCGCACGCTGAACACTGCGGACCGCTGGTGACGCTCGACCCAGGCGACAGATAAAGTTTGTAACTTTTAATGTTAGCAACTTAGGAAGTTACGATGTACCCTTGCGCGCAGGAGGTGAACACGTGAGCCCAACACATGCTGTGTCCTGATGGCCATGGCGATGAAGGCTGCGGTTCCGAAGGTCGGCGCTCTGGGAGATGACCTCTACAGCCAACATGGACTGGAACCTTGAGACATGACTGAATCGTCGCGAACCCGGATCTATGAGATCCGAACAGGCGATACCCAACAACGCAAGTCGGTGCCGTTGTGGCGGGACCAGTTGGACGAGCTGACGCCACTGGCACGGGACCTGCAAGCAGCGAAGGAGAATCCAGACACGCCACGGATCACCGAAAACACCTTGATCCGCGTTGCCGTGGACGTCCTACTGGAACATGCCCACCTGGTAGCAGGCGGGACAGAGGACGCCATCCGCGCGAACCTGCGGTCCGCCCTTCACAACGATCAATGACTAATCACCCCGACCGGCGCCGCATCTCGCCAAAGAACCGCGCTCGGCCGGGGCGTCCAACGAAACGAAAGGTTCCGTCGTGTCTCCAAGACTATGGCCTCGATCCTCTTCGGCAACGCCGAGCGACGATCAACTGACTCTCACGCCAGATGAGGATGACCGTCCGGTGATCCGCGACCAGGACACTGCCGAGCCGGGCCAGTGGAAGCCCAAGCCCCCGGGCGTTCGTGAGGTCCACAACTACGCGGTGAAGCTGCCCCAACGCGGTGGTGCTCCTCGTGACTGGGGATACCAGGCCGCTATCTCGGTGGCTGGCCTGCTTCTGGTACTTCTCGCGGCCGCCACCATGTACGTCAGCTTCGACGCCCAGCGCGTGTACGTGGCTGGGTTCAAGACTGATGACTGGGCGGTGATCCTGGAAGCGCTGAGCTGGGACCTCGCCGCGCTGAGCTTCGCGATTCTCGGTCTGGCCACGGCTCTTCGCGGCCGGTCAGCGCTGAACGCGCGTGTCGGCAACCTACTGAGCGTGGCCGTGAGCGTGGCCATGAACGTCGCTCAGGCCGACCTGAACGACTGGGGGAGTCTTCTGGTCTGGGCTGGTCCACCGCTATTGTACGCGGGCGTCTCGGACCGGATCATCGTGGAGATCCAGCACCGCATGGTCGAACGCCGCGGTCTGCCTCCGGGCCACACTCTGTGGTCAGTGACCTCTCTGGTCGTTGCTGTGATCTGGGGGGTCTTCCTGTGGCTGGTCCGGATGGCCTTCCACCCGGCCGAGACGTTCGGGAAGTTCCGGGCGTGGTTCCTCGATGAGGTCCCCTACGCCCCCGGACGCACCGTGGCGGGAGACCGCGCGGACGCGGCGTTGGCCGAGGCACGCGAGTCCAAGCAGCTCCAGGAGCTGGCGTCTCGGACGGCAGCGGAGAAGGTGGCCGACGCCGAGCGGCAGGCGCAGGAAAGGATCTCCGCGGCTGAGCGGCAGCACGCCCAGGAGATGGAGGCCGTGCGCGCCGAGTTCGCAAGCTCACTGGAGTCGGTGAAGGGGGACACCGCTGAGCGTGAAAGGGGCATGAAGGAGCGCCACCGGGCAGAGCGCGAGGAGCTGGAAGGCAAGCTCGCGGCCCTGGGTGAGCAGTCGGGCAACACGGTCATAAAGCTGCGCGCGGACTTCGAGGAGCAGCTCACACGGCTGCGTGAGCGGCAGGGGCAGGAGCTGGAGAGCGAGCGGAACCGGCACGCGCAGGTCGTCCGTAGCCTTGAAGACCGCTTCACCGATCAGCTGAACGGCCTGATGCGCCAGGTCGCCGAGCGCGACCAGGCCTTGGAGGATGCTTCCGTTCAGGCCCGGAATCTGGAAGCTGAGCTGTGCGTCATGCGGGAGGCGGCTCCCAGCAAGCAGCGGATGCGGTGGTTGTACAGGGAGATGGGCCGCAATGGTGACCCCCGGTACGGGCGTCGGGAGTGCGTGCGTGAGGTCGCTTACGAACTACTCGAGGCCGCGGGGATGAGCCCCAATTCCGTTGGAACCGCGGTGGGATACCTGCTCTCTTACCTTGATGAGGATGAGGTTGCGGAGCAGCGCGGTTCGGGCGTCAACGGGCACGCACTGGCGGGACTGTCATGATGTGGGCGCAGGATGAGAACACCGCGAGCGCAGGGGAGTGGAGGGCCATGTCGGATCAGACGCAGATGACCACCGTCGCCGTGCCCGACGAGCCGTCCCCTGGTTGGGAGGACTGGGAGGCTTCTCCGGCTGTGGGTGAGGTGTTCGTTCCGGCCGAGTCCTTCGAGGCGGTGCTCGCCGACGACATGGCTGCCTTCGACCCTCAACTGCCCGCGTTCCTTCCAGCCCTGCTGGCGTTCGGGCTGGCCTCCGGCACGGTGTTCGCCTGGTGGCGCCACTCCATCAACCGTCAGCACCGCCGTACGTGGTTGCCCATGCAGACCCGTACATGGATCGGGTTCTGGCCCGGCCCCGGGTTCGCCGGATGGCGGACCCTGAACCGGGAGTACGGGCGTCGTCGGCCGCGCCAGATCGCCAAGCACATCCGCCCTTCGCTCACCTGGCGGGACCGCTGGTTGGGTAACCCTCGGGCCTACTCGGTCGAGCACGGCAAGGCACACCGGGCCTGGTGCGGATTCCGCCATACCGTCCGCTCGAGTTTCCAGGACAACAGCCTGATCATCGGCCCGGCCCAGGAAGGCAAGTCGGCCCTAGCGGTCTTCTACGCGTGGGACGCCCCGGGCCCGCTCGTGGCGACCACCATCCGTTCGGACCTGCTGGAGGCCAGCGGCGGGTACAGGGCGAAGCTGGGCAAACTGCATGTGTGGAACCCGGCCGGGGTCGGCACCATCGGGTCGACGTTCCGGTGGAATGTCATCGACGGCTGCCAGGACTACGCGGTGGCGGTACGGCGTGCCTACGCCATCGTCTACGCCAGCAAGAGCGGCGGGTTGTCGGACGCCCAGTTCTGGAAGAACAACGCGGCTCAGGCTCTGTCGGCGTACATGCACGCGGCCGCGCTGGTGATGGCCACCCCAGAGGAAGCGGCGTCGATGGAGTCCGGTGCGCAGGTGGAGTACATCGACGCGCCGGTGACGTTGCAGACGGTCGTGGACTGGCTGACCAGTCTGAATCTGGAGCCGTACGAGATCTTGCGGGTGCATCCGGGCGCCGACCGCAACGCCGCGAACGCCCTGCTGGACCTGTTCAGCGCACCGACCAACACGCGGGGGTCGATCATCAAGACCCTCAACGAAGCGCTGCGGTTCATGGCTGATGGGGCTACGGTGGACGCGCTCACCCCGCGTCCCGGCTTCCCGCCGTTCGACATCGATGCGTTCTTGCGCTCGAAGGACAGCCTCTACCTGATGTCGCCTCCGGCCGACGCGCAGTCGCCGGTGGCGCCGTTGCTGTCGGCGTTCGTGAGCGAGTTGTACAACGCCGCTATGCTCGCCAACAGCAAGCGCAGGCTGGATCCCCACCTGACCATGCTGCTGGACGAGGTGGTCAACATCTGCCCTGTGCCGCTTCCTGAGTGGTTGTCCTACGGGGCCGGGTCGGGCATCCAGATCCATTCCCTGGGGCAGTCCTGGGCGCAGTTCGAGGACCGGTGGGGGCCCCAGGGTGCAGCCACCATCTGGAACAACTCCAAGCTCAAGATGATGTGGCCCACCAACGATGATCCGATCACCGAACGCCAGTTGATCAAGTTGGGCGGCCGGATCCGCATCGACACCAAGAAGAAGGACGCCACGGACAGCTCGGCACCTCGCGAGCGGGAAACCGACGCCCTGATGGACCCGGGCACACAGGTACCCAACGGCTACGTCGTGTGCCGGTTGAGGGGCAGAAGGCCAGTGTTGGTCAAAGCACGGGTGCACTGGAAGGACAAGCGTTCCCGGCTACCGCTGCCGCTCGAACTGCCCCCGGTCATGACCCGGTATGTGCCCAGTGCCATGCCGGAACTGCGCGACCAGGTGCACCAGGACGGTCTGCCCTCGTCGGAATCGCTGCGCAACGGCAACAACGGTGGTGGCCAGCAAGGACGTGATCCGGGAGGGGCTCCCAAGCTGCGCCGCCCATCATCGGTGCATTCGGGCAACGAACTGGAAGCGCCGAGGGGTCCGCGCACGTTGCGGGGATGGAACCCCGCAGCGACGTCCATCGAGACGGATGAGGGCTTGTGAGCGGCTACCTCGGCGACCTTCCAGAGGACGGGGGCCCGAATCAGGGCCGGGCCCCCGGCTCTGGTGTGCCCTCTCCGACCGTGGCGGCGCAGCTCGGGATCGACTACGCCGAGCTGCGCGCGGAAGTTCAGGAGCTGCGGGACCAACTACAGGGCATCCTCGACGGGCAAACGGAACAGGACACAACGTACGCGGATCTGCGTGCTCGCGTGGAGGAGTTGCACACGTCCCTGAAGGTGATCAACGAGAACCTCGCTCAGGGTCAGACCGAGGGCGCGGACACCGAACCGCCCGCGGACTGGCAGCACGTTCCAGAAAAGGAGCGGGTCACGTGGATGAACGAACTCCAGGAATGGGTGCGCGACACCCTGTTCGTGCAGTGGCCCCACACCCAAGAGCAGTTGCGGTGGTGCTGGCCGTTGCACATGGGCATCGTCTCGGATCTGTGGCTGCTCTACCGGGGCTACCTCAAGGGGTTCGACGCCAAGGATCGCCGGTTCGCCGACGCCGAACACTGGCGCCGGTTGCTGGACTATCTGCTCAAGCAGGCCCGGGAGACAACGGGGGAGTGCCCTGATTTCGGAGGAGAGGATCTGCACCCGATCCCGGACATGGCCGGACGTGATGACTCGGCGGTGAGCTCACTGGTACCAGTGATGTCTGAACTGCTCCAGGCGTATGGCTGCTATGTCGAGGCGGGCAAGCATCTGGATGCGGCTCAGCACCCGGACACGCAGCCGGATCTTCGCGAGCAGCATGAGCACTACGCCGAACGGTTCATGGACAGGTGTCAGGGGATCGTCCGGTCAGCGGGGGTCACCACCGAGCAGTGGGAGCTGTTCATCGTGCTCCAACAAGGCAAAGACAAGGAAACGGAGAACGACCAGTAGGACGCCCCTGGAAGGGGCCCGTGCCTACATTGGGTGCGGGTACTGGGGCAGGCGAAGTAGTCGACAGTCGCGGTGCTCGCAGAGTCAGCCGCCATCAGCCGAAACCCTTGCTACCGTGGACGCGCGGCGCAGTGGCGACGTTCTGGCCCTTGAGCCAGTGAAGGACTCTTCGTAGTTCCCACGCCGAAGGGCCCCTGAACAGGGGCCCTTCGTGTTGTCCAACGTGCTGACGATGCGACTTTGCTCGTTTTCTCTCAGGCCGTCCAAGGGTGGGCGTTTCCGTCGCACACCAACCACAACAGCGTGCACTCGACCCCGGACACATACTCGGGGGGGTGCCCGGACCTGGGGTGTCCAGCCAGGATCTCGGCGGCGTCGGCCGCCTCGCGCTCCATCTCGACGGTGCTGGGCAACCGGGCTTGGGGTTTGGCCCCGGTGGTGGGGGCCTCGCGCCGTTCGCCGTGGGCCCATGCCACCGCGTCCAGGACCCCGGCGGCATAGCTGCGGCTGCGGGAGGCCGGCGGCGCGTCCAAGGCCTCACGACTGACCTGGGCTACCAGAGCGTCGACATCCTGGTGGTACCGCACGATGCCCATGGCGTAGTAGGCGCGGTGCTCGTCCGGGGTCAGGGCCAGATCGCCGTCAGCGTTCAGACGGCGGCGAAGGTCAGCGACTTCCTCGTCGCTGAGTCTGCGCGGTGGGGGAGCCGCGCCGAAGCGTTTGCGAAGCTCGGCCGGGGTGAGCAGGTGCAGCGGTTTGCCCTCGGTCATGGCCTCTACCGTAACCCTCCCTCTGCGGCTCCGGCGGTCTCTACAGCTCCAGCTCGACCGGCTGTTCGGCGGCGCGCTCGGCCTCACGCTCTTCCACCTGTTCGCGTGCTGCTTCCTCACGCTCGGCGAGTTGGGTGTCGACCTCCCGGGCCTGCTGCTGGCGGTATTCCCGGTCGGCTTCCTCTTGGGCGACCATGGTGGCATCGCGCTCCTGGTTGCGGTAGGCGGCCAGGTCGGCGGCGTGCCGGGCCTGGTCGATGACTCGGTCCAGTTCGGCGTCGTTGTCGATGACCTCATCCCACAAGGTGGGCTGGTCCGCGCTCACCTCCGGTTCACGCTCCCGCTCGGGCTCAGTCGTGGGTTCGACGGGACGTTCCCTCTCCGGTTCACGCTCGGGCTCGGTGAGGCGCTGCCAGGGGTCGACGGCCTCGACCTCGGTGACCGTGATCCCTTCGTCTGTGACCTGTGCGGTGCCCTCCACGATCTCGGACGTGACCTCCACATCAATGGCCACCAGCTCCTCAACAGGCTCCGGCCTGGGTTCGGGCTCGGGACCGTCGATGATCTCGGCTTCAACCACATCAACCGTCTCCTGCACCTCCGCTTCGGGTGTCGCGCCGAAGGCAGTGAACTCCGCCTGGGCGAACTCGGGTGCCAAGAGCGGTTCCCACACGACCGGGTCCGCCTCGGCCTCGGCGAGCATCTGCTCGTCCACCACCGGTTCGGGGTCCTCGATCTCCACCCGCTCGGCGACCTGCTCGACCTGTGGGGCTTCGGTCTCCACGGGTTCGGCGTCGACCGCCTCGGGGACAGGCCCGGGGGCGGTGATGTCGTCCAGGCTCATCTGGTTGGGGTGGACCTGGTTGCGTTCGGCCTCCTCGGTCTCAACGCGCCGCTGCTGGGCCTCCTCGTACTCGCGGCCGCCGGCACCGTCCAGCGCCAGCGGACGCAGCGCTTCCACGTCCACCCGCGTGGGCTTGTTCTCCGCGGCGTCGCGTTCGGCACGGCGGCGCAACTCCTGGTCGGCGCGCTCAGCCAGGATCCGCTTGTCCTCGGTCGCCTCATACCACCCTTGTCGGGCGGTGTCGATTCGGATCAGGTCCTGGCGGTGGGCGTGCATCTCCTCGGCCAGATCGGCGCGGGCCTGGGCCTGGGCCTCCAACGCCGTGCGCCGCTCGGGGTCCACCTCTTGGTTGGCGGCCGCGCGCAAGCGGGATACCTGCTGGTCCAGCTCGCGGGCCTGACGCGAGGCGGTGCGCAGCTCGTCGGCCACGTAGGCGGGGGCCCACCGGGTCTCACGCTCGTAGGCAGCTCGAGCAACGTACAGCTCGCCCAGCGAAGCACCGGACAGGTCACGTCCACCCTCCGGGACCCCCAGAGCGTCGTGTGCGGCCAACCAGCTCGCCCGCTGCTCGGGGTTGGCCCGCGACGGCGCCGGACCGATCGCGTCGCTCTCAGCCTTGTACATCCACTGTTCGCGGTAGCCCAGCACCCGGCCGGCGCGCTGCATCCACTGCTCTCGCTCGCGCCCGTGTGTCTCGGCGGGGGCGGGGCCGATGTGCTCGACCAGCCAGCGGGGCGGTTTGTGGGCGACGCGCTCGGCCAGCTCTCGGGTGCGCTCGTCCATGCGCTGAGCGATGTCGTGCCGCGCCACGTCGATGGTAGGCACCCCGAGATCCTTGGTGCGCTCGGACCAGGTCGCGTTGATCTGCTCCTCGCTGGGGTCCAACGACGTGACATCGACGTTGCGCATCCCGCCTTCCTCGGCGATGCGCCAGTACAACACCTGCGTGACTTCGTCGGCGCTGTCCAGCTCACGCGAGCTGATCGCCCCGTCCAAGATGGTGTCGGCCTTGTATCCGGCCATGTCCAACTGGGTGAGCATCCGCCCCAGGGTGCCGAGCGCTTCCTCCTTCAGAGCCCGTTCCAGGTGCTTCGGGGGGAGCACACCGCGCTGCGCGGCACGCTCCAGGTAGCCGCGCGCGGTGTACTCGCGGGTCATGTCCACCCACATTGCCCCCAGGTGTCCCAGGTGACGGGGCAGCTCGGCCTCACCGAGCATGGCCTCGGTGGCCATCGGGTCAGCGGCCTCGCGCTGCATAGCCGCGGCGAACACCGACAGACGCTGTTCGTCGGCTTCCCGCGCCAGGCGGGCGCGCTCGGCCTCCTGGTCTCGGGGCAGGTGCTCGCCGCGCTCGCGCGCTGCGGTCTGGCGCACCTGGGCGGTGTACTCCTGAGCCTGGTCCGGTCCGATCCGCAGGTCCGCGGACGTGTCCTCGGCCACGCCGAACCCGTAGTTGCCTTTCTCAGCACGGGTGAGCATGACGTACAGCATCTCGGCTGTGACCCTGTCGTCCACGATGCTGTAGCAGGTGTCGACGTCACGCCCTTGGGCGGCGTGCGTGGTCCCGGCATAGGCCAGCTCGACCTTGCTGGACACGTACTCTGCGGGCAGGGTCACCACGGTCTCCGTCTCGGTGCCCTCCTCGATCAGGACCGCCCGGATTCCGCCACCGGGTTCGATGTCGACTACGCGCAGCACGTCACGGTTGGACAGCGCCCGCTCTTCGTCCCCGACCGTGATCTTGGTGTCGTTGCCGCGGGCCATGATCAGGTCACCGCGCCCGGCGGTGTTCGCATCCCGCAACCGTGTGCCGTTGGCCTCGACCAGCCCAGCCTCGATCAGGGCTGCGCGGACCTGCCTCGATAGTGTTGAGGCGTTCTCGTTGGTGGAGGTCAGCAACAGGGTGTCCTTGCCATCCAGGAGATCGGCGAGGTACCCGCGCAGGGCCTCTGCTTCGACGTCGGCACGGCTCCCGGCCATCAGTCGGCCGTGTTTGTCGTAGGTGGTCAACGCCTCGACCGCACCGTCACGCAGTTGTAGGGAGGCCTTTGCCTCCCAGGGCTCAGCGAACCGGTGTACGGCGGTCAGCTCGTAGGCGCCACCGAGTTCGACCAGGTGACGCATGGCGCCGGCCGCGCCGGGCGCGCTGAGTTGGGCGTGGTCTCCCGCCCACACCACCTTGGCGCGGGCCTGGCTGGCGATCTCCTGGATGTCCTTCAACTGGGTGGTGGTGACCATGCTGGCCTCGTCCACCACGATCAGCGACCCCGGGACGATCCGCTCCTTGCCGGACTCCACCAGGTACAGCCACTTAGCGATGTTGTGGGTGGCGTCGAACGCCTTGGCGCCGTTGACCTTCTTCGCGCCCAGGATGTTCGCGGCGTTCTGCGCTGTCGCCAAACCCACCACGGGGGCGTTGGTCTTGTCCTTCCACAGGTCAGCGAGGTAGCCCACCGTGGTCGACTTACCCGAACCGGCCGGGCCGACCAGGACGTCCACGCCGCGACCGCTGGTGGCGATACCCGCGATGGCGTCGGCCTGGTCGATGTGCAGCCGCGGATACCGGTCTAGGAGTTCGGCCCGCACCTGAGCCGATTCGCGCAGAGCGCGCGCCGTTTCCTCCGACACCCGCGGCATCTGGGGCCACACCTGATCGGGCTCCACCCCGCCGTCCTCTACCTCGGCAGGCGCGGGGACGGTCTCGGCCGCATCGTCGGAGAGTTCGGGCGACTTCGCAGACTCGGCCTCGACGGCAGCCTGCTCGGCCGCGCGCCGCTGGTCCTCTTCGCGCCAAGCGGCCTGTGTCTGGGGCGAGATCAGCGAGGCCACGACCCGCTTGCGATCCCACGGGCTGCTCGGCTGCATGAGGTCCGCGGCGGGTTCGTCCGTGGGGAACATGGCATCGAGGACGATGTCCCGTGGGGCGCCCGTTTCCTCGACCAGCCGATCAACAGCGCGCATGGCCATGAAACCCGCATTGGGGGCGTCCGGGTCGATCAACTCGGCGGCCTGACGGATGGCCGCGCTGCACGCCTCAGGGGTGAGGTCACCCTCCTGGTAGCGCGGCCGCTCCATCCGTGGCTGGGAGGTCTGGTGGCCGTCCTCGCGCTCGCGTATCTTCTGCTGGACGCTGGCCTGGATCTCTTCGGGGGCGAACCCCCAGGACTCGGCGGCCTCACGGAGCATCTCCTCTGGCGTGGCCGTCGATCCCTCGTAGCGGGTGGGCGTCCACCGGTGGGAGTCCACGCATGCGATGATCGCCACATCCAGCAACAAGCGGTCGCGCTCATCCAGGATGTCGTGCAGGCGCTCGGGGTCGTCAGCCAGGTCGCCAGGGTCGACGCCGGGGGGCAGAGTGGCGGCGTTCACGGGGCCGGGGTGGTCGCGCAGCAGGTCGTAGGCGCGCACGGCGGCCTTCTGTCCGGCCTTGTCACCGTCGAAGGCGACCACCACACCGGCCTCGTCATCGGCGACGGTGGACAGTTCGGCGACCTGCTCGGCGGTCAGGGCGGTCCCGCACGGCGCCACCGCGACCAGCCCCGGCCCGTCGTCCTCGCGGGCGCCGGCCACGGCCAGGACGTCGAACGGTCCCTCGACGACGACGGGGCGCGCACCGGCAGCGAGGGCCTCGCGCTGTTGGCCCACGCCGAACAGCACGTCCTTCTTGCTGTAGATCGGCGACTCAGGGCTGTTCATCCACTTGGCGGGGGAGATGGCGGCCGGGGTGTTACGGCCCACGAATGCGACCGGTTCACCTGTGGAGTTCAGGACTGGAAGGACGACGCGCTCACGAAACCGGTCAATCACACCGCCGTTCTCGGTGCGCAACACCAGGCCCGATGCCAACAGTTCGTCGTTGGTGTAGCCCAACGCCGAAAGGTGGTTGAACAGGGCGTACCGGCTGCCGCCGCCAGGGGCATACCCGATCTGCCAAGGCGAGTCCTCAGCCAGCGCGTGGGCGAATCCGCGGTGGGTGACGTAGTCACGGGCGGCCTGACCGCCTTCGCCTCGTAGCTGCGCCTGGAACCAGGCGGCGGCGTCGCGGTGGGCCTGGATGAGCCGTTCCTGTTCGAGAGAGCGGACAACCTCCTGACCAGGGTTTTCAGTGGTCGGTGTGCCTGTGTTGGGGATCTCGCCCGCCGGGTCCGGACCGGCCTTCGAGCTCTGACCCTCATTCAAAGAAACATGAGGATCATCGGCGCTGATCTCGGTACCTTCGTGAGGATCAACCGCGTTTCCGTCAGAACTCGTAGGCGCTTCATCCCAGCCCCCAGCCGCTTCGGCTGAGACCTCACCCGTGCTGCTGGAAACATCGACCGCTTCATCCGCCACCGACTCCCCACTGCGCTCAGTGGGAGTGGACTCGATCGCCTCGTCCTGGCGCTCAGCCTCAACCGTCGCACCCGCCGCGGGCGCGCCCTCCACACCCGGCGCTGTCTCAACTGAGACAGCATCCGTCTCAGCCGGTTCCGCCTCAGCCTCGGCAGGCTCGACATGGATCCGTGGGGCGTCCAGGCGCAGCGCCTCGGCGATCAGCTCCTGTTCGTTGTCCAACTGCTCCTTGGTGGTGAAACGCTCAGCGTTTGGGGCCACGTAGACGCTGCGGCCATCCACGTCCCTCAGCTCAGCCGGCATGAGGACGATCTCGGGGGCGTTGAGCAGGCGTACGTCGGCAGGTCCGGCCGGGCTCAGCGCCAGGTCGGTCATGCTGTTCACCAATGCGTGGACCTGCTGATCCGACAGGGCACCGAGGTTCGGGGGAAGCTGGTCGTTGATGCGTCGGTAGACGTCGTGTCGGCTGAACACCGCTTTGGCTTCTTGGACCCGTGCCACGGCCGTGGTGATGATCCGGTCCATCTCGATCTGCGTCGGCTCGTAGGCCAGGGCAGCGTTGCGCTCTGGGTCGATGCGGCCGAGCACCCGGTGAGGAAGGCTGGCGAGCTTACCTAGCTCCAGTCCGTCAGCCAGCTTCTCCCATTTCGCCAACAGAGCCTGGCGGTCCAACTTCGGCTCTTTGGTTCTGCGGGTATCCAGGGTGGCTTCCTGAGCCATTTTGTACATGACCCGTGCGTTCGGCAGACGTCCGTGGGCTCCCACGTAGTCCTGGATCTTCTGTTCAAGCGCTGTGGTGACCATGGTGCGCCTAGACGAGAAGCCTATGATTTCCTCAGCCGAAACGCCTTTCAGCTCAAACCCGTTGCCGTCAGCCCGTTCTACCGCCTCAACGCCTAGGTCACGTGTGAGGTCCTGGAACAATTTCCTCTCACCTGCGGCCGCCGCGCCAGGGCGAGATCGGAACAGTGCGCGTGAGTCAATTCCCCTCCACTTTCCGTCCTCGCAGAGCTGCCGTCCGAGAATGGCGTTGTGGACGTGCATTTGGGGCTCGCCCGCGCGGTTGGTGTGTTGGAGAAACTGGGTTACGACCCACCCTCCGGCGGGTGTCCACCGACCGGTGGTACGACTCTCGACCTTGCGGCCATGGTGGCCAGTGCGAGCTGCTCCAGCATGCTCGCGCAGGTACTCCAGGCTCGCCGAGGCACCTGCCATCACGGCCCGCTCGACCGCTTCGGCTCGCTCACGGTACTGCGCGGCGCGCTCGAAGTTTCCGGCCCTCTCGGCGACCTGAGCCGCCGACAAAAGGCCGGCGTGCAACAAAGAGACAGACTTAGGAACGCTGAACGTTGCGTCATAGAAGAAAACTGTTTTCTGCCGACCCTCTTTCTGGACAGCTTCGTTCCTCAACTCCTTCCTGCGCTCCGGCGTCGCCTCAGGCTCCCGCTTGAGGAGTTGCTCATACCAGGCGGATGCATCCTTGTACCGGGGTGGACATATTCCCAGGTGCCGCTTTTCCCTATCAGAAACAGCCCTGTTGAGGAAATTTTCATCCCTGGGATCAACAAAGGAGGAATAGAGTTTTTCCATTACCAAGGGGTTGATTGCTGACCCGGGTGTGAAACCCAGCGCCTCGACCCCTGGACCCCACCACACGCCTGGCGGCTCTCCGTGCTGAGTAACCGCAATCGTGTAGTAATTCTTCGCGCTCGTCAGGGTCTGCTTCGTCAGGTACCCGGGGTCATACCCGGTCGCGATGGTGAGCACCTGACGAACCTCCTCCCTGGCGAGCGACTCTGCGTTGTTGAATCCGAGACGAGCCGGAGTGGATTCTACCAGCCAAGAGCATGGTGCCTAGGTGTGATCACTTTGTTTGGCTTGTCTGGCATCCTGCCTGGTCACTGGCTGGATGCCTCGCTACCTCGCTCGGTGAGGTAGCTCTACCTCCTCCTGGATCGCTCCTGTGATGGCTCTGATTGGCTGTGTAGCGCCTCCTGCTGGCTTCTTGGGAAGCTCCGTACGTTTTGGGACACGCGGACGGTGTCGAAGGCGCCACACGCGAAATGGGCCCCGCCGAAGGCGGGGCCCATTTCTGGGCGAAAGCTGCTCCCAGGGGTAGCAGGCGGGGGCGCGCTCCGGACTGACCCTGTAGCTGTGCTCTGGGGCTGGGGCCACGTTGCTTCTTTGTGGGCCTCGTGTGGGCACCCGTCCACCGATAAGCGGGGCCTGCTCTGACCGCTTCATGCCATCATGGGGTCGGTCGTCATCTCCTATGCGAGGAAACGCAGAATGCCGAATACTGGTCGGTCACTCTCTCCGTCCTCGGCTGGCTCGTCCGCGCGCGCAATGTCCCGAGAGTTGGCGCGCGCTGAACGGCTGCCGATCCTGACAAAATCCGCTCTGGCGGCCCTGCCTTTCGGTCTCCTTGCTGCGTGGCTGGGCGGGATCGTGGTCGGCGTGGTCGTCGGTCTGCTCCTGGCACTCACGGTCGGGGCGCTGCTGTGGCGGCGGGGGGCGTCGGCCTCCTGGCGGCGGGGCGCGGTGGGGGAACGTCGAACGGCTCGGCGTCTGGACCGGTTGCGTCGGCGTGGGTGCGTGGTCCTGCATGACCTGGGTGTGCCTGGGTCGCGTGCGAACATTGATCACGTGGTGATTGGGCCGTTCGGGGTGGCGGTGGCGGACAGTAAATATCGGACTGGATATGTCCGGTTCAATGGTCGGGGGCATCTCCGGATTGGGAATACTGGGGCGCCGCTTCTGGTACGGTCCGTTCTCTGGGAAGCTGGCGAGATTGACCGTTTCCTGTTCGCTGATTTGGGGCGTCGGGTTCCGGTTCGGTCTGTGTTGGCGGTGCATGTTCCGCGTTCGCGTATTCCGCACTGGCGGCGTTTCGAGTGTCGGGGGGTGCTGATTCTGGCGGCTGCTGATGTGAACCGTTGGGTACGGTCGCTGCCTTCAGAGCTGTCTTCGGTCGAAACTGATGCGGTGGTGGCGGCCGTGCGGTCGCGCTTCGCTCCACACACGCGAAGCTGATGCGGGTTCGGGGTGAGACGTTGACCGTGTGGGGTGAGACACGAACGGGGCCACGCCGTGCGGCGTGGCCCCGTTGCCGGGTTCGGTCTGATCAGTTGAACGCTGCGGCGTACAGGCGGGCGGTGTGGGCGCGCTCGTCGTCCATCTCGAAGATGGCGGCGGGTTCGGCTCCCATGGTGTCGGCGTAGGTGGTGGCGGCGTTCTCGCGGGCTCGGATCATCTTGTCGGCGCGGTCGCGGTCCCTGTGGATGATCGCCCAGCGGGCGGCTTCGGCGTAGGCGTCGTGGATGTGCTCGCGCAGCATTGCGGCCGTGTGGAACGGGCTGGGGAAGATGCCTCCCTCGTCGACGTTGATGCGGACGGCGGGCACCTCTCGGATGGTGGTCGGGGGGCAGTAGCGGCCGGGGCCGTGGGCGACGATCACGCGTACGACGTCGTCGGCGTAGGCGAGTCGCTCGGCGCGGGCAACGGCGTCGTGCTCGCCGGTGGGGTAGCCAGTGGGGTAGGTGGCCAGGTGGCTGCGGCCGTTGGTCATGACGACGGTGATGGTGATGCGGTAGCCAGCAAGAGATTCCATGTCTGTTCCTTCGTGTTGGGCGGTGGGGGAGGGTGTCGGGTCTCCCCCGCTCCTTCTAAGATGAGTATATCAGCAATTGGGAGGTGCTAGAACCCTGATCAACAACCAAAACAAGAAAACCCGCGCCGATTCTTCATCAGCGCGGGTGCGGGGTATCGGCTCGGGTCTAGCCGAACGTGGCGCTGTACAGCGCTCCGACGCCGAATGCGATGCTGTCCATCGCTTCGATTGCCTCCGGTTGGGCTGCGGGCAGTGCGGCGTAGCGCTGGGCGGCTTCCTCCATCGCTCGCATCATCTCGCCTGCGTTTGCCTCCTCGCCGTTCTCGATGGCGGTGCGGGCGGTGTGGGCGTGGGCGTCGTGGATGTGCTCGGCTTGGGTGTTGGCAAGGTGCCAGAGGGTGGGGAAGATGCCACCTTGTTGGGGGTTGACGGTGATGGCCGTGTACTCCCTGACAAGCTCCTCGCCGTGGTGGACTCGGACGGTGTGGATGTCGGCCCCGTAGGCGAGTGTTCGGGCTCGGCGTGTGGTGTCCTTGATCGTCTCGCCGTCGGGGCGGGGGGCGGTGTGGGTGGTTCCGTCGGTGTTGACGGTGGTGATGGTGACGGGCTCGGTGCGGTTGGTGGTGTGCATCGGGTGTGTTCCTGTTCGTGTTGGGCGGGGCGGGGGAGGGTGTCGGCTCCTCCCCCGCGCGTTGTGGGTGGGGTTAGGCCGCGAGTCCCAGAACCTGGGCGCGGAAGTCCTGGAATTCCCGCTTACGGGGCTTGTAGTTGGCCAGTGCGGCCAGAACCTGGTTTCGCGTGTAGCGGGTGCAGCGGCGGCGGATTCCGTCCGTGAGGGATCGGGCGGCGAAACCTCGGACTCCGGGGCCGCTGATGCGCTTGCGCAGGGTGGCGGCCATTCCGGTGGCGGTGGCCGTGTCGGCTCCAAGCTTGCGCAGGTGGCTGGCGACGGTGTGGAGTTCGGCGCGGTGGGCGGCGCGGGCGGCGGTGCGCTGTGCGACCAGGGCGCGGCGGGTGTCACGGCGGGCAAGGCGGTTGGCGCGGGCCTGGGTGACGGTGATGCGGGCCATTGGGTGTCTCCTTCGTGTTGGGTGGTGGGGGAGGGTGTCGGGTCTCCCCCGT
>NZ_JBVMUY010000066.1:0-603 GCF_055632325.1 Nocardiopsis sp. KDC1DS13DA1 | reverse complement strand
GCTCGGGCGCCGACAACACCGTGCGCACGTCCCCGCGCTCGACCGCCACACCGTGACGCATCACCACGACCTCGTCCACCGACCCGGCCACCACCGCCAGGTCGTGCGAGACCAGGATCAACCCCATGTCCAGGTCCGTGCGCAACTCGTCCAGCAGGTCCAGCACCTGGGCCTGGACCGTCACATCAAGAGCAGTGGTCGGCTCGTCGGCGAGCAGCACCCTGGGATCGCACATCAACCCCATCGCGATCACCACACGCTGGCGCATACCCCCGGAGAACTCGTGCGGATAGGAGTTGACCCGCGTCGCGGGGTCGGGGATACCCACCCGCTCCAACGACTCCACCGCCCGCGCACGCGCCTGCGCCCTGGACGCCTTGGGATGGTGGATCCGGTACGCCTCGACGAGCTGGTTACCGATCGTGTACTGCGGATGCAGCGACTGCATCGGGTCCTGGAACACCATCGCGATGTCGTTGCCGCGCATCCGCCGCAACTGCTTGTCCGAGGCCGCCACCACATCCTGCCCGGCCACCTCGATCGACCCACTGATCCGGGCCCGGCTCCCCCGGTGCAACCCCATCAACGCCAGCGACGTCACGC
>NZ_JBVMUY010000065.1:0-331 GCF_055632325.1 Nocardiopsis sp. KDC1DS13DA1 | reverse complement strand
GGCGTCGTGCCTCGTCGGCGTCCAGCACCGGCGCCGCGGTCAGCAACTGACGCGTGTACGCACTGGACGGATTCTCGTACACACTGTCACTGTCCCCCATCTCCACCACCTCGCCCTTGCGCATCACCGCGACCCGGTCCGAGACCTGCCGCACCACCGCCAGATCATGCGCCACGAAGATATAGGTCAGACCGAAGTCGTCCTGCAACTCCGAGAGCAGCTTCAACACCTGGTCCTGCGTCGACACGTCCAACGCCGACACCGGCTCGTCACAGATGATCAACTTCGGCTTGAGGATCAACGCCCGCGCGATCGCGATCCGCTGCCGCTG
>NZ_JBVMUY010000064.1:0-454 GCF_055632325.1 Nocardiopsis sp. KDC1DS13DA1 | reverse complement strand
CCCCCCGAGAACGCGTGCGGGAACCGGTTGTAGTGATCGGGCTCCAACCCCACCCGCTCCAACAACCCCTGCACCTCACGCCGGATCCTGCGCGTGTCACGCTCCCCCTGCACCCGCAACGCGGTACCGATCGCGTCCCCCACCGTCACCCGCGGGTTCAACGACGAATACGGGTTCTGGAACACCATCTGCACGTCCCGACGCAACGGACGCAACTCCCGATCCGACATGTGCGTGATGTCACGGCCCTCGAACTCCACCCGGCCCCGGGTGGGCTCCAACAACCGCATCACCATCCGCGACAGGGTCGACTTACCCGACCCCGACTCCCCCACGACCCCCAGCGTCTCCCCCTTGTACAGATCGAAGGAGACCCCCTTGACCGCCCAGAAGTCCGACGCCCGACCCCACAGCCCACCACGGACCTTGAAGCACTGCGCCACATCCTCCACCC
>NZ_JBVMUY010000063.1:0-3415 GCF_055632325.1 Nocardiopsis sp. KDC1DS13DA1 | reverse complement strand
AGGGGGCCGTCCCCACAAGGACGACCCCCTCCAAGAAAAACCGTGGCAGCGACCTACTCTCCCACCCCACCACAGGGCAGTACCATCAGCGCACAGGGACTTAACGACCGGGTTCGGAAAGTTACCGGGTGTAACCCCCCTGCCATAACCACCACGGAAACCAAACACCACCACAACCCCACCCCACAGGCAGGACCACAGCGGAAAACCGTGTGAAACAGTATGCGCGAGCACCCAATTATCTGCAGCGGACAAGCCCTCGACCTATTAGTACCGGTCAGCTCCACCCCTCACAAGGCTTCCACACCCGGCCTATCAACCCTATCGTCTCTAGGGAGTCTTACCCTCTCAAGGAGGCAGGAGACCTCATCTCGAAGCAGGCTTCCCGCTTAGATGCTTTCAGCGGTTATCCCTCCCGAACGTAGCCAACCAGCCATGCCCTTGGCAGGACAACTGGCACACCAGAGGTTCGTCCGTCCCGGTCCTCTCGTACTAGGGACAGCCCTTCTCAAGTCTCCAACGCGCACAGCGGATAGGGACCGAACTGTCTCACGACGTTCTAAACCCAGCTCGCGTGCCGCTTTAATGGGCGAACAGCCCAACCCTTGGGACCAACTCCAGCCCCAGGATGCGACGAGCCGACATCGAGGTGCCAAACCATCCCGTCGATACGGACTCTTGGGGAAGATCAGCCTGTTATCCCCGGGGTACCTTTTAGCCGTTGAGCGACACCGCTTCCACACGCCGGTGCCGGATCACTAGTCCCAGCTTTCGCTCCTGCTCGACACGTCCGTCTCACAGTCAAGCTCCCTTGTGCACTTACACTCAACACCTGATTACCAACCAGGCTGAGGGAACCTTTGGGCGCCTCCGTTACTCTTTGGGAGGCAACCGCCCCAGTTAAACTACCCACCAGACACTGTCCCCGAACCGGATCACGGTCCAAAGTTAGATGCCCGAAACAGTCAGAGTGGTATTTCACCAACGCCTCCACCGCCACTAGCGTGACAGCTTCACAGGCTCCCACCTATCCTACACAAACCATCCCAAACACCAATGTCAAGCTATAGTGAAGGTCCCGGGGTCTTTCCGTCCTGCTGCGCGAAACGAGCATCTTTACTCGTAGTGCAATTTCACCGGGCCCATGGTTGAGACAGTGGGGAAGTCGTTACGCCATTCGTGCAGGTCGGAACTTACCCGACAAGGAATTTCGCTACCTTAGGATGGTTATAGTTACCACCGCCGTTTACTGGCGCTTAGATTCCCAGCTTCGCAGGCCGAAACCCGCTAACCAGTCCTCTTAACGTTCCAGCACCGGGCAGGCGTCAGTCCGTATACAGCGTCTTACGACTTCGCACGGACCTGTGTTTTTAATAAACAGTCGCTTCCCCCCGCTATCTGCGACCCCACCCAGCTCCGACCGTAAAGGCCATCACCAGACAGGGCTCCCCTTCTCCCAAAGTTACGGGGACAATTTGCCGAGTTCCTTAACCATGGTTCACCCGAACGCCTCGGTATTCTCTACCTGACCACCTGCGTCGGTTTAGGGTACTGGCCACACACGAACTCGCTAGAGGCTTTTCTCGACAGCATGGGATCACTCACTTCACCAAAAACGGCTCGGCATCACGTCTCAGCCTTCACGGCATGCGGATTTACCAACACACCAGCCTACACGCTTACCCCCGGACAACCACCGCCGGGTAGAGCTACCCTCCTGCGTCACCCCATCACTTACCTACTACAACATCGGTTCCCAGACCAGAAACCAACCCCAACCCGAAGGTCGAAGAAGGATCCAGCGTGGTTAGCATCCGTCGCCTCGATACTGGACGCTCGTGCACGGGTACGGGAATATCAACCCGTTATCCATCGACTACGCCTGTCGGCCTCGCCTTAGGTCCAGACTCACCCTGGGCGGATTAACCTGCCCCAGGAACCCTTAGTCAATCGGCGGCAACGTTTCTCACGTTGCTTTCGCTACTCATGCCTGCATTCTCACTCGCACACCCTCCACCACACGATCACTCGGCAGCTTCACCGGATGCACGACGCTCCCCTACCAACCCGGCCTAAAGACCGGGCTCCACAGCTTCGGCGGTGTGCTTAAGCCCCGCTACATTATCGGCGCAGAACCACTTGACCAGTGAGCTATTACGCACTCTTTAAAGGATGGCTGCTTCTAAGCCAACCTCCTGGTTGTCTCAGCAACTCCACAACCTTTCCCACTTAGCACACGCTTAGGGGCCTTAGCTGATGATCTGGGCTGTTTCCCTCTCGACTACGAAGCTTATCCCCCGCAGTCTCACTGCCGCGCTTCACTTCACCGGCATTCGGAGTTTGTCTGACGTCAGTAACCTTGTCGGGCCCATCAGCCAAACAGTAGCTCTACCTCCAGCAAGAAACACGCGACGCTGCACCTAAATGCATTTCGGGGAGAACCAGCTATCACGGAGTTTGATTGGCCTTTCACCCCTACCCACACCTCATCCCCCAGGTTTTCAACCCTGGTGGGTTCGGGCCTCCACGAGGTCTTACCCCCGCTTCACCCTGGACATGGGTAGATCACTCCGCTTCGGGTCCACAGCATGCGACTCAACGCCCTATTCAGACTCGGTTTCCCTACGGCTACCCCACCCGGGTTAACCTCGCCACATACCATGACTCGCAGGCTCATTCTTCAAAAGGCACGCCATCACCAACCCGAAAGTCAGCTCTGACGGCTTGACAGCACACGGTTTCAGGTACTATTTCACGACCCCTCACCGGGGCACTTTTCACCTTTCCCTCACGGTACTAGTGCACTATCGGTCACCAGGACGTATTTTGGCTTAGCAGGTGGTCCTGCCAGATTCACACGGAATTCCTCGGGCTCCGCGCTACTCGGGAGAACACCAACACCTAGACTCTTCCTTCACCTACGGGACTCTCACCCACTCCGGTACCGTTTCCCAACGGATTCAGCTAGAAGAACCATCAGCGCTCCAGGTCGGCAGACCTGGAAAGATGCATCCCACAACCCCGCACACGCAACGACTGCCGTCTATCACACGCGCACGGTTTAGCCTCTTCCCCGTTCGCTCACCACTACTGAGGGAATCACTGTTGTTTACTCTTCCTACGGGTACTGAGATGTTTCACTTCCCCGCGTCACCACCAACTGCCCTATACATTCAGGCAGCGGCAACCCGACACAACTCGGGCTAGGTTTCCCCATTCGGACACCCACGGATCAAAGCTCGGTTGACAACTCCCCGTGGACTATCGCGGCCTCCCACGTCCTTCATCGGCGCCTGGTGCCAAGGCATCCACCGTATGCCACTATCACTTGGCCACTACAGATAACAAGATGCTCGCGCACACTATTCACAAATCAAAACACCAACCGCATACCCCGACACCACTCAACCCACCA
>NZ_JBVMUY010000062.1:0-278 GCF_055632325.1 Nocardiopsis sp. KDC1DS13DA1 | reverse complement strand
CACTATTCACAAATCAAAACACCAACCGCATACCCCGACACCACTCAACCCACCAGGATCCTCGTCCTGACGACAATCGAGAGTTCTCAGAGGCGGTCCGCGGGAACCAACCCAGAGGTTGCTTCCTCAGACACCCAACAGCGCGCCCCCGGACGCTTCTAGTCGCCCGGGGTCAAGTTCGATCTTCTGAAAACCATTCCCGACTCACAGGCTCCAACGAGCCCACGGCCAGGTCCACTTTCGAGTCCGACCAGCACATAGGAAAAACGCTGGTCTGT
>NZ_JBVMUY010000061.1:0-1614 GCF_055632325.1 Nocardiopsis sp. KDC1DS13DA1 | reverse complement strand
AAGACTCCTTAGAAAGGAGGTGATCCAGCCGCACCTTCCGGTACGGCTACCTTGTTACGACTTCGTCCCAATCGCCAGCCCCACCTTCACTCACTCCCTCCCCGAAGGGTTGGGCCACAAGTTTCGGGTGTTGCCGACTTTCATGACGTGACGGGCGGTGTGTACAAGGCCCGGGAACGTATTCACCGCGGCGTTGCTGATCCGCGATTACTAGCGACTCCACCTTCATGGGGTCGAGTTGCAGACCCCAATCCGAACTGAGACCGGCTTTTAGGGATTCGCTCCACCTTACGGTATCGCACGCCCATTGTACCGGCCATTGTAGCATGTTTGCAGCCCAAGACATAAGGGGCATGATGACTTGACGTCGTCCCCACCTTCCTCCGAGTTGACCCCGGCAGTCTCCCATGAGTCCCCACCATTACGTGCTGGCAACATGGAACAAGGGTTGCGCTCGTTGCGGGACTTAACCCAACATCTCACGACACGAGCTGACGACAGCCATGCACCACCTGTCACCCACCAACTAAATGACCCCACATCTCTGCAGGTCCACGGGTGATGTCAAACCTTGGTAAGGTTCTTCGCGTTGCGTCGAATTAAGCAACATGCTCCGCCGCTTGTGCGGGCCCCCGTCAATTCCTTTGAGTTTTAGCCTTGCGGCCGTACTCCCCAGGCGGGGCGCTTAATGCGTTAGCTACGGCGCGGAAACCGTGGAAAGTCCCCACACCTAGCGCCCAACGTTTACGGCATGGACTACCAGGGTATCTAATCCTGTTCGCTCCCCATGCTTTCGCTCCTCAGCGTCAGGTAAGGCCCAGAGACCCGCCTTCGCCACCGGTGTTCCTCCTGATATCTGCGCATTTCACCGCTACACCAGGAATTCCAGTCTCCCCTACCTACCTCTAGCATGCCCGTATCCACTGCAGAACCGGAGTTAAGCCCCGGTCTTTCACAGCAGACGCGACACGCCGCCTACGAGCTCTTTACGCCCAATAATTCCGGACAACGCTCGGACCCTACGTATTACCGCGGCTGCTGGCACGTAGTTAGCCGGTCCTTATTCCCCACCTACCGTCAACCCCGGGAGAACCCGGAGCCTGCGTTGGTGGTAAAAGAGGTTTACAACCCGAAGGCCGTCATCCCCCACGCGGCGTCGCTGCGTCAGGCTTTCGCCCATTGCGCAATATTCCCCACTGCTGCCTCCCGCAGGAGTCTGGGCCGTGTCTCAGTCCCAGTGTGGCCGGTCGCCCTCTCAGGCCGGCTACCCGTAATCGCCTTGGTAGGCCGTTACCCCACCAACAAGCTGATAGGCCGCGAGCCCATCCCTGACCGAAAAACTTTCCACCCTCCACCATGAGGTGGTGGGTCGTATCCGGTATTAGACGGCGTTTCCACCGCTTATCCCGGAGTCAGGGGCAGGTTGCTCACGTGTTACTCACCCGTTCGCCGCTCGTGTACCCCGAAGGGCCTTACCGCTCGACTTGCATGTGTTAAGCACGCCGCCAGCGTTCGTCCTGAGCCAGGATCAAACTCTCCATAAAGGTCACTCAACCCGACCCGACCACCCGAAGGGGTCTGGGCGGGTAAACCTAGAAGTAATCCTGACCAACC
>NZ_JBVMUY010000060.1:0-340 GCF_055632325.1 Nocardiopsis sp. KDC1DS13DA1 | reverse complement strand
CCCGACCACCCGAAGGGGTCTGGGCGGGTAAACCTAGAAGTAATCCTGACCAACCACTCTCGTGGTTAATCAAAGGAACCCAGCACACCGAACACGTGGTTCGTGTGTGACGGGGCCAAAACAAACATGGCTTAAAGAAAATCAAACACGCGCTGTTGAGTTCTCAAGAAGCAACCGCTCTTCCCGTACAAGCTCCGGACGGTGTTCCCTTGCGGGATGGTGTGTCCGTTCGCTCTTCCGTGGAAGGCGTCTGCGTTTCCGCTTTGTTGTGTCTTTACTTTATCAGGTGTTCCGTGTCCCGCCAAATCGGCGGTTTCGGATCAACCGAACGGGGTAAAGC
>NZ_JBVMUY010000059.1:0-528 GCF_055632325.1 Nocardiopsis sp. KDC1DS13DA1 | reverse complement strand
TTTTTCTTGGAGGGGGTCGTCCTTGTGGGGACGGCCCCCTCTTTTTGTGTGCGGGAGTTTGTGCGATTGTGAAATAGATGATCGGCGGTTCAGACGGGGCGGGCCTGGATGAGTGCCTGCGGTTGACGGCCGTGGCCTGCCATGATGGAGTCGAGCCGGTCCGGCCGCAGTGGCACCCCTCGCCGGGGGCGGAGAGAGTCGCCACTGGTCGGTTGGCGGTGGTGAGTCGCTCCATGTCGTAAACTGTAGGGACAATTACTATGACGCGCTGCTCCTGATCAAGGTGGCAGCGCTTTTGAATGTTGACGGACGGGTTGATGACTGAGGACAGCCGATCGGGAGACCGCGAGGATTCCGGAGCCAACGACCGTGGCGACAACCGCTCCGGTAGGCCCGACGGTCGGGGACGCGGCGACGGATCCCGCTCCCGGTCCGGCTACGGCGGTACCCGGGGTGAGCGGGGCCGCGACGGCGACCGCCGTGACGATCGTCGGGGCGGTTTCCGTGGTGATCGTCGTGATGACCGTG
>NZ_JBVMUY010000058.1:0-42158 GCF_055632325.1 Nocardiopsis sp. KDC1DS13DA1 | reverse complement strand
CGACGCCGAGGAGGAACAACCCCTGTCCTTAGGGCGCCCGAACCCGGTCCGAAGCCAAGCGCAGGACCCAGGAAACACAGCCTAGTGCCGGCCCCGCCGGCCCCGCAGGGTGCGCAGCCACTCCCCGAACCGCCGGGGCCCGCGCGGTTCGGGGACGCGGTCCGGTCCGTGGTCCGGGGGCGCGGTGTCCCCGGCGGCCCCGCCCGCGAGGGGCGGACGGGTGTCGGGGGCCGGCCGCGGCGGCGGCGGGACCGAACGGTAGAGCGACAGGTCGGTGAGGGTCTCCTCGCCCGCGTGGATGCGGTAGCGCCCGTGGAGTTCGGCCACCACGTCGCCGAGGTCCTCCCCGTCCCGGCGGACCCGCAGGGCCCGGGCCAGGGCGCGGGTCCGCCAGAGCCGGACCCCGGCGTCGCGGGTGGGCGAGGTCGCGGGGAACAGCTCGGTGATCCCGGCGCGGGCGCGTTCGGCACTGGCCAGCATGCGTGAGACGGCCACCTGCCCCAGCCCCCAGGTGACGGGCACCCGCAGCAGGAAGGGCGAGGGGAACCCGGTCCGGGGGGCGGACGAGGCGAAGGAGACGCGGGGGTCACGCAGGTAGTTGGCCTGGACCAGGCGCAGGTCCAGGTGGGGTCCGCACGGAGGGGCGGACTCGGAGCCCGCGCCCTCCCAATCGGCGACCAGGGTCAGGCCCAGGTCGGTCTCGGCGCTGTCCAGGATGCGGTCGACGCATCCGCGCACCAGGTCGTAGGGGGCTCCGGAGACGTCCACGACGGCGTGCACCAGGGGGACGCGTCGGCGGTGGGCGGGCAGGGGTTCGCGGTAGGCGTGGGGGTGGGGCATGAGCTCGGCGAGCACCTCGGTGCGGAAGCGTTCGGAGGGCAGGCGGGTGCGCGCGGTGGTGGCGCGGCCGATGTGCCAGGCGGTGGCGGCCCTCTCCGGGACCATGACGGCACCCGCCTGCCAGAGCCGGTAGCCGAACTCGGTGTCCTGGCCCAGGTCGAGGTCGGGGTCGACGCCTCCGGCCGCCTCGTACAGGCTGCGCCGCAGGCCCGCCGCGGCGCCGACGTAGGCGTGGAAGCCCAGGTGGTCGGCGTCGCGCAGGTCGCCGCTGTCGCGCAGGAGGTGTTCGACCCACTCGTGGTGGCGGCCGGTGTCCAGGGTGTCGTGGAGGGTCCGGGTCCGGGCGCGCGCGATCACGTCGGCGGGGTCGGTCGGTCCGGTGTCGGCGAAGCGGACGCGACCGAGGGTGACGGCCTCGGCGTGGGTGTGGTGCCACCGGGCCTGCGCCTCGACGAACTCGGGGCAGGCGACCATGTCGGCGTCCATCCAGAGGAGGATGTCGCCGGTGCTGGCGTGGGCTCCGAGGGCGCGCGCGTAGCCAGCGCCCCAGACGCCCTCGGGGGCGCGCACGAGGAGGCAGTTCCGGGGGCGGACGGTGGGCAGCCGCAGGGGTGGCGTGGTGTGGATGTCCACGACCACGACCTCCAGGAGGCGGTCGGGGTAGGTCTGCACGGCCAGGGCGGCCAGCGCGAGGTCGAGGCGGCGCTGGCCGCCGCGCGCGGGGATGACGACGCTGACGCGCAGGTCGGGTGCCCACTCTCCGGGGGACGGCGGCGTCAGCGCGCTCCAGTCGTTGCGGAAGACGCGGGTACGCACCCGTTCCACACGGCCTCGGTGGGAGACCCCGTCGACATGAGACGCTACGTGATTATTCAGTGACACAGGGTCACTATAGCCATGATTACCCACGGCGGGGCGCCGATCACCGATGTGTTACGAATCGGTCGTGTCCGCCGATCCCGGCGCCGGTCGCGTGCCGGGCGCCGTCACGTGCGGCGCGTTCCGCGGGAGCCGGCCCACCTCAGCGCGCGGAACCGCCCCCACCGGCCCCGAGCATCCTGATCCCGAGCCAGACCACGCCGACGAGCAGGGCGATCATCAGACCCCACACCAGCACGCCGACCACGATGGACAGCAGCCAGAAGAACACGAGCACGACCGCCAGACCCGCGGCGATTTTCAGCAGAAGACGTCCCATTCGACACAGAATACGCGGATGCGCCGGTGTCCGCAGTGGTGATCCGCCCCGGACACCGGCGCACCGTCAGGCCCACGCCCCTAGCCGACGCGCACGGCGGCGGTGAACACACCGTCCCAGTAGTCGGCCAGGGCGACCTCCTCCAGCGGCTTGGACGGGTTGGAGCCGTGGATCATGTTCCCGTTGCCCGAGTAGATGCCCACGTGGCTGGGCGCCGACTCGTCGTAGAAGAACAGCAGGTCACCGGGCTGCACCTGGTCGCGGGAGATCCGTGTACCGGCGTTGACCTGGTCGTAGGTGGTCCGCGGCAGGTTGACACCCGCCTGGGCCCAGGCCGCCTGGACCAGGCCGGAGCAGTCGTAGGAGTCCGGTCCGGTGGCGCCCCACTCGTAGGACTTGCCGATCTGGGCGCGGGCGAAGTCCAGGACCGCCTGCACGTCGCCGGAGGCGGCGACGGGCGCGGCCGCAGCGGTGTCCGCGCCCGCGGCCGAACCCGAGGTCGGGTCCACCCCGCCCAGCTCCGCCAGGACCTCGGCCTGTTCGTCGAGCGCGGCCTCACCGTCGGCCTGGGCGGCCTCGGCCTCCTCCAGCGCCTCGGCGGCGGCCGTCTCGGCCTCCTCCGCCTCCTCCCGCAGGTCCTCGGCCCGTTCGACCTCGGTGACGTAGTCGGCGAGGACGACCTGCTGGCCTACGGACAGGTAGTCCAGGTCGGCGACGCTCCGGAGGGCGTCGTCCGGCGCGCCCTCGAAGATCACGTTGAGGAGGCTGTGGGTCCCTCCGGTGTAGGCGGCCTGGGCGATGTGGACGACGTCGCCGGACATCGCGTCCAGGTCCTCCTGGGCCCGGGCCAGGCGTTCCTCGACGTCCTCCAGTTGGGCCTGGGCCGCCTCGTGGTCCTCTTCCGCCTGGTTGTAGGCCTCGTTCAGCTCCGAGAGCTCACGCTGGAGCTCCTCGTAGCGGCCCTGGGCCTCCTCCTGGGAGGTGTCGGCCAGGGCGGCGCCGGACGAGAGCAGCACGGCGCCGGCGGCCACGCATCCGACCGTCGCGAGTCGGTGCCGTACGCGTGCACGGGGTTCCGGGTTGCGAGTCAAGGGATGACTGCCTTTCTCCCACACCCGTCTACCGCCGCCGGGCAGCGCCGAGGGCACGCCGGTGTCGGGCGTGGGGCTCTGCGTGGGCGGGGGATCCGGCGTCGGCGCGAAGGGGCCGCGGGAGGTGGGCCGGGTCTGCTGCGGCGGCCTCTGCTCGTGGGAAAGAGGACTACGAGCGAGCAGAGTGCAACGGAAACCGGACACTGTCCCCCTTGTGGGGATCACTCGGGCGTTCCGGCTTGGTGGGAACACTAAACCATCATGGAAGGATTCGCGACCCGTTCGTTACCTTCCCTTGGGCAACCCTCTTGACCTGCGAACATACCCCTCCGAAGGGGTGGATCGCCGTCCACGCCGAGGACGTCGCGGCGCGGACCCCGCGCGCACCGCCCCCCGAACCGGAGCGGACGACGCCGCATGGTGTGACATGTATCACACACACCGCGGGAAGGGGGCGGGCCCCACGGACCCGCCCCCTGAGCTGGTCAGATGTGGCGTGACCACCAGTCGAGGATCGCCTCGAAACGGGCGACCCGGTGGCTGGGCAGCCCCGACCGCGACAGCTCGTGCCCCTCACCCGGGAAGAGCAGCATCTCGGCCTCGTGCCCGCGCGTGCGCAACGCCACGAACAGGCGCTGGGCCTGCTCCACCGGACAGCGCCAGTCCTCCTCCGAGTGGATGATGAGGACCGGGAGGTCGATCCGGTCGGCGTAGGTGAGCGGGCTCTCCTTCACCCACGTCTCCGGTGGCCCGTACAGGGGGCCGGGGAAGAAGGCGCCGATGTCGGAGGAGCCCTGGAAGCTGTCGATCGCGTTGACGGCGCGCTCGGTGACCGCGGCCCTGAACCGGTCGCCGTGGTGCGCGGCGAGCCAGGTGGTCATGAAACCGCCGTGCGAGCCGCCCATGACACCCACGCGCGAGGCGTCCAGGCGTTCGTCGCGCAGGGCCTCGTCGAGGAAGGCGAGCACGTCCGTGGCGGTGACCGGGCCGACCGACCCGATGATCGCGCGGCCGTGCTCGTGCCCGTAACCGGACGAGCCGCGCGGGTTGCACATGACCACCGCGTACCCGGCCTCGACGTAGACCTGGGTCTCGTCGAAGAGCTGCCAGCCGTACTGGGCGAGCGGACCGCCGTGGATCATGAGCACGACGGGGTGCGGCCCCTCTCCCTCCGGCAGGGTCACCCAGCCGTGCACGGGGTAGCCGTCGGCGGTGCGGGCGGTCAGCTCGGTCATCGGCCGGGGGTCCAGACCCTCGGAGAAGGAGGTCAGGTCCTGTTCGCCGTCCTCGGTCACGCGCACCAGCTCACCGCTGCCCGCGCCGTCGGCGACCACCGCGACGGTCACACCGCCCCGGTGGTCGAAGGACTGGGCCTCCACGGCGCCGCCGACCAGCGTGGTCGGCTCCCCGCCCGCGAAGGGCACCCGGACCAGGTGCACCGCACCCCGGTCCTCGATCCGGGTCACCAGTCCCTCGTCGGTCACCCGGACCTCACCGGTCGCGCGCGGGCCCTCCTCCGGGGTCAACCGGGTGGGGGACGCCGAGCCGTCCGCCGGGACCGACCACACGCCCGTGGTCCGTCCGACGAAGTCGTTCAGGTCCGAGCCGAGCTCGTCGGCCAGGAAGTACACGGTGGCTCCGTCGGCGGCGAAGACGGGCGCCCCCGCGAACAGGTCGCCCGCGGTGAGGCGGCGCGGCACGGCGCCCGACTCGGGAGCGCACACCCACACGTCCTCGACCAGGTCGGTGTCGCGGGTGTCGTGCCGCGCCGCCGCGAAGACCAGCAGGGAGCCGTCCGGGCTCCACGCGGGGGCGCCGTGGTCGGTGTCGGCACCGGTGACACGGACCGGCTCGCCCGGCTCACCGGAGGGGTCGATCGGCGCGGTGACGAACACCTGGGAGCGGCGGTCGCCGGTGAAGCCGAGGCCGTCGAGACGGTACTTGAGCCGGGTGATCCTGCGGGGCGGCTCCTTGCCCGGCTCGGCGCCGGCGTACCGCCCGTCCTCGGGGATCCGAGCGGTGTAGGCCAGGCGGGTGGAGTCCGGACTCCACCGCACCGCGGAGACACCGAGCGGGTGACCGGTCACCTTCCAGGGCTCACCTCCGTCGGCCGGCAGCACGTGGAGCTGGGCTCTCCTGTCGTCGTCCGGACGCAGGAAGGCGATCCACCTGCCGTCGGGCGACCAGACGGGCGCGTCGTCCCTCGTGCCGCGGGTGAGCTGGCGGGGCGGCGCGGAGCCGTCGGTGGGAACCGACCACAGGGCACCGGTGTAGGTGTCCTCCTCCAGATCCGGGCGGATCACGGAGAAGACGGCGTGTGTGCCGTCCGGCGAGAGCGTGGGGGCGCTGATGCTGTGCAGGTGGACGATGTCAGAAGGTCGCATACGCCGATCTCGGCCGTCGCGGCACGGGGGTGAGCCGGACGGCCCCTCCTTTTCCTTGGCGGCGGGTCCGTTGTCCGGGGGCACCGCGTGGCTGGCACGACGGAGGGGTGGTCGTATCCCGAGCAGGTGGGACGGGACCGCCATCCGGACGGGCCGACTCCCACCGGTCCGGAGGGAACCGACCCACGGGGACCCTATCCGCGTCCCACTCGGGAAATCCAGGACGCAGGACCCGCCGATCCGTGCGCGCGGCACCGGAGCCGTGCCGCGCGCCACGCGGCCGCCGCGCGGGGCGGCCCGCCCCGCGGGCCCCGCCTCACCCCGGGGTCTGCCGGGACCGCGCCAGCGACCCGTGCACGCGGTCGGTCTCCAGGAGGGTGCACACCCACCGGCCGCCCGCGCGGTCGACGCGGAAGGCGAACGCCCGCGCCCGCAGGTCGCAGGCGATGACGGCGCTGACCTCCAGCGACGCGGGAGGACGGGCCTGGTGGAAGACGCGCCCCAGCCTGGGCGCGATCCCGCACGGGACGCTGCCGCGCAACCGGCGCAGCTCCTCCCGGACCGGGGCGGCCAGTTGGTCGCGCATCACCTCCGGGGCGCGGCGGCCCACCAGGACCTCCGCCATCCGCTGGGCCAGGTGGTACACGTCGCCCGGGGTGCGGTGGCCCTGGAGCGGAGCACCGCACCGTCCCCCGCGCGGTCGGCGCAGCGGGGTCCTGGCGGGGGTGGCGACGGGCCGGTGCGCGGGAGTGCGGCCGTTCCGGCAGTCGGGGCGCGGGCACAGCGGGTGTCGGGCGGCGTGGGCCATGGAGGGGTGTCCTTCCGGGAGAGGTCGTGCACCTTCACCCGGACTCGGAGGACCCGACGCCGCCGACACGCCACCGGGAATTCCAGGTTTCTTGGCCACGGCGCCACACGTCCGGGGAACGGGCCGTCCCGGACAGGCGGCATACTGCCAGTGTGACCAACGCGTACCTTTCCTCCCCCACTCCGTTGGCCCTCGCGCACCGGGGCGGGTGGTTCACCGACGACCGGGGCGTCCGGCGCACCGAGCTGGAGAACACCGCCGTGGCCTTCCAGCACGCCGTCGACCTCGGGTACACCTATCTGGAGACGGACGTGCACGCCACCAGCGACGGCGTCCTCATGGCCTTCCACGACGACACGCTGGACCGGACCACCGACATGAGCGGCGCCATCGGCGACCTCCCCTACCGGGAGGTGGCGCGGGCCCGGGTCGCCGGACGCGAACCGGTGCCGGTGCTGGAGGACCTGTTGGGGTCCTGGCCGGAGGCGCGGTTCAACATCGACCTGAAGTCGGACTCGGCCGTCCTGCCGATGCGCGACGTGCTGCGCCGCACCAACGCCTGGGACCGGGTGTGCGTGGGCTCCTTCGACCAGTTCCGCCTCGACCGCGCCCGGCGCCTGTTCGACCGCCCGGTCGCCACCTCCTGCGGCCCCGTCGACGTGGCGCGCCTGCGGGTGGCCTCGCTCTCCCCCCTGCTGCGCGCCCTGGCCAGCCGGGTGCCCGTGTGCGCGCAGATCCCCCTGTGGCAGGGCACGTTCCCGGTGCTGAGCCGTGACCTGATCCGCACCGCGCACCGCCTGGGCCTCCAGGTGCACGTGTGGACGGTCAACGACACGGACGTGATGAGCCGTCTGCTCGACGCCGGAGTGGACGGGATCGTCACCGACAACACCGTCGGGCTCAGGCGGGTCCTGACCCGGCGCGGCCGGTGGCGGGCCCCCTCCCGCGGCACCGACGGCACCCTGAAGAACGGATAGCGTCCCCCATGGCCAACACCCAGGAGCCGACGACCCAGGGCTCCCCCTCCCACGACGCCGCCCAGCGCAGACGCGAGCAGCGCGGCTGGTACGTCTACGACTGGGCCAACTCGGTGTTCATCACCTCGGTGGTCACCGTCCTCATCGGCCCCTACATGAGCAATCTGGCGTGCGCCTCGGCCGGAGCCGCCGACGCCGGCGCGTGTCAGGACTCCTCGCTGTCGATCACGCCGCTGGGCGTGGACGCGGTCACGCTGCACCCGAACGCGCTCTACCCGGCGCTGACCACCGTGGCCATCCTGCTCCAGATCGTCCTGCTGCCCGTGGTCGGCGCGATGGTCGACCAGTCCAGGCACAAGCGGCGGTGGCTGTTCTGGCTGGCCGCGGGCGGTTCGGCGTGCACGGCGGGCCTGTACGCGGCCACCGGGGGCTACCACCTGGCCGCCGCGCTGTTCGTCCTGGCCAACGTGCTGTACGGGCTGTCGATCGTGGTCTACAACGCGTTCCTGCCCGAGATCTCCACCCCCGACGAGCGCGACCGGGTGTCGGTCACCGGCTGGGGGATCGGCTACCTGGGCGGCGCCCTGCTGCTCGCCGTCCACCTGGGCCTGGTCCTGTCCGCCGACTCGCTGGGGATCGGCACCGACCACGCCGTCCGGATCGCGTTCGCCTCGGTGGGCCTGTGGTGGGTGGGCTTCACGGTCCTGGCGGTCCGCCCGCTGCGCGACCGCTACGGCGCGCTGGCCGCGGGGACGCGGGGGCGGCCGAGGGTCGGAGCGTCGCTGCGCCAGTTCGGGCACACCCTGCGCGACATGCGCCAGTACCCGAACACCATCCTGTTCCTGCTGGCGTTCATCTTCTTCAACGACGGCATCCAGGCGGCCATCCGGTACGCCGCGCCGTTCGCCAGCCAGGACCTGCGACTGAACGAGAGCGCGCTGATCGCGACGATCCTGGTCATCCAGTTCGTCGCCTTCGTGGGCGCCTTCACCGCCGGGCGGGTGGCGCGCGCGGTCGGCACCAAGGCGACGGTCCTGGGATCGCTGGCGGTGTGGTGCGCGCTGGTCGCCCTGGCCTACTTCCTCCCCGTGGGGAACGTACCGCTGTTCGTGGCCATGGGCGTGGGTATCGGCCTGGTGCTGGGCGGCACCCAGTCACTGGCCCGGTCGATGTTCTCCCAGCTGATCCCCAAGGGCCGCGAGGCGGAGTACTTCAGCCTGTTCCAGATCTCCGACCGCGGGTCGACGTTCCTGGGTTCGCTGGCCGTCACCATCGCCGTCAGCCTCACCGGCGGCTACCGGACGGCGATCCTCTCCCTCATCCTGTTCTTCCTCCTGGGCGGCGCCCTGCTGTGGCGGACCCGGATGCGCGAGGGCATCGCCGCGGTCGGCAACGAGGTGCCCAGCCGCCTGTGAGGCGGCGGTCCCGGCCTGTCGTCGGGCCCGGTCATACTGGGGCGTGGTCCGCGGACACCTACCCTGCCGCGCGACGGGCGGCGTCCACGGGACACGCCCTGAGAACCGACGACAGGACGGGGAGGCGCGGTGCTGGTCCTGCACGGGTCGTGGGTCGGGGACGCGCTGGCGGTGTGGGGTGAGCGGCCCCGCCCGGCGTCGGCTCCCCCGGGCCCGGCCGGGACTCCGGAGCGGCACCCCTTCGCCCTGCCCGCCGACGACCTGCGCTCCCTGCTGAGGCCCCTGGGCGCCGGGGGCCCGCCCGCCGACGACCTGCGCCTCGTCCTGCCCGGAGACGGCCGGGCCCCGTCACACTCCGCGGCGGGCGCCGACGGCCCCGGAGGCGCCCCCGCCCACCTGACGCCCTGGCGGGTCCCGGCGCTGTTCCTCGACGCACGGACCGCCGAGACGCTGCTGGCGGCCCTGGACACCCCGCGCGACGGTCTGGCGGTGGGTCCCGCCCTGGCGCACCTGAGGGCGGTACGCGGCTTCGCCGAACGGCTCGTCGAGACCGGGTGCGTCCTGCCCGACCTGGTCGGCGACCCGCCGCGCGCCCGGTGGCGGCCCGCCCCCGTCGAGGCCGCCGAGGAGCACCTGGCGGCGCTCACCGACTCCCTTCCGACCGCGGCCCGCGCCCACCTTCCCGACGAGGCCCCGGACACGGTGGCACGGGCCTGCGTGCTCGCGCCCCTGGAGCTGCTCACCGACGCCGTGGCCCGCCGCCTGGCCCGCCGCCCGGAGGCCGGCGGACGGACCGGGGCGGACGGACCGGCGGAGCACCTGGCGGCCGCACTCACCGGCGGGGACACCCGGGTCGACGCGGCCACCGCCGGGGCACTGCGCGCTCCGCTGCGCGAGTGGCGGTCGCGGGTCCGCGGCTCCGGCCGGGCCCAGCTGCTGTTCCTGCTGCGCGAACCGGACCGGGAGGGGCCGTGGGAGGTCGGGTTCTGGGTGCGCTCGGTGAGCGACCCGAGCCTGCGCCTGCCCCTGGAACGGGTGTGGCTGGGCGAGGGCGCCGCGTGGCTGCCCCGCGACGTGGGTGAGACCGCCCTGGCCGACCTGCGCCGGGCCGCCCGCCACTACCCCGCCCTGCACCGGGCGCTGCGCGACCTGGCGCCCGCCCGGCTGCTCCTGGACACGGCCGGGGCGCAGGCGTTCGTCTCCGAGGCGGCGCCGCGGCTGGGCTCGGCGGGGTTCGGGGTGGTGCTGCCCGAGTGGAGCGGCCGCCGGGCGCTCGGTCTGCGCATGACCGTGGAGGAGCAGCCGCGGCGGCGCAAGGGGGGTGTGGGCGTCGACGACCTGGTCCGGGTGTCCTTCGAGGCGCTGGTGAACGGGTCCGGGTCCACCGAGCCGCTGTCCGGGGAGGAACTGGACGAGCTCGCGGAGCTGGCCCGGCTCAAACGCTCGTTGGTGCGGGTGCGCGGCAGATGGATGGAGATCGACCCGGAGAGGGTCGGTGCCGCCCTGGAGGCGCTCCGGAAACGGGGCCGGGGGTGGACGCGCAGGGACGAGGCGGTGCGCGCCGCCATCGGGGTGGCGGACGCCGCCCCCCTGCCCGTGACCGACGTCGTCGCCGAGGGGCCGATCGGCGCGCTGCTGGAGGGCGGTGTCTCGGCGCGGCTGCGTCCCGTGGGCACACCGGAGGGGTTCGCCGGCACCCTGCGCCCGTACCAGGACCGCGGTGCGTCGTGGCTGCGCTTCCTCGGTGAACTCGGGTTGGGCGCGATCCTCGCCGACGACATGGGGCTGGGCAAGACGGTGCAGCTGCTGGCCCTGCTGACCGACGAGCGGGACCGCTCACCGGCCCCGGGTCCGACACTGCTGGTGTGCCCGGTGTCGCTGGTGGGCAACTGGTCGCGCGAGGCCGCCCGGTTCGCCCCGGGCCTGCGCGTGCACGTCCAGCACGGCCCGGACCGGCCGTCCGGGAACGCGCTGGCGCGGCTGGTGGGCAACTGCGACCTGGTGGTGACCACCTACGGCGTGGTCACCCGCGACGCCGAGGAGCTGGCCGCGCTGCCCTGGCACCGTCTGGTGTGCGACGAGGCCCAGGCGCTCAAGAACCACGGCACACGGCAGGCGCGGGCGGTGCGGTCGCTGCCCGCCGCCACGCGGATCGCCCTGACCGGGACCCCGGTGGAGAACAACCTGGGTGAACTGTGGTCGGTCATGGACTTCGCCAACCCCGGGCTGCTGGGGTCGGCCCAGGACTTCCAGCGCGCGGTGACCGACCGCGCCGACGATGAGGAGGCGGGCGCCGCCACCGACCTGGTGCGCCGCCTGACCCGGCCGTTCGTGCTGCGGCGGCTCAAGACCGACCGGTCGATCATCGCCGACCTGCCGGAGAAGTTCGAGATGCGGACGTGGTGCACGCTCACCCCGGAGCAGGCCTCGCTGTACAAGGCGGTCGCCGACGACATGGCCGAGCGGATGTCCGAGGCCGACGAGAGGGAGCGCAAGGGCCTGGTCCTGGCGACCATGGCCCGGCTCAAGCAGATCTGCAACCATCCGGCCCAGTTCCTGGGGGACGGGTCGGCTCTGGCGGGACGCTCGGGCAAGCTCGACCGGTTGGAGGCGATCCTGGGCGAGGCCGCGGCCGAGGGCGACAAGGCGCTGTGCTTCACCCAGTACGCGCGGTTCGGGGAACGGCTGGCGCCCTATCTGCGCTCCCGGTTGGGGGTGCCGGTGCTGTGGCTGCACGGCGGCACCCCGCGCTCCGAGCGCGAGGAGCTCATGCGCCGTTTCCAGGACGCTCCCGGACCCATGGTCTTCCTGCTGTCGCTCAGGGCGGCCGGGACCGGGCTGAACCTGACCGCCGCCAACCACGTGGTGCACGTGGACCGGTGGTGGAACCCCGCGGTGGAGAACCAGGCCACCGACCGGGCGTTCCGGATCGGGCAGCGGCGGGACGTACAGGTGCGCAAACTGGTGTGCGTGGGCACCGTGGAGGAGCGGGTGGACGAGATGATCGAGCGCAAGAGCGCACTGGCCGACGGCGCGGTGGCCACCGGGGAGCAGTGGCTGGCGGGGCTGGCGGTGGAGGACCTGCGCGCGGTGGTGCGGCTGGCGCCGGAGGCCGTGGCCGGATGAGCGCGACGTGGTCGGCCCTGGTGGCCGGGGCCCTGGGCAGCGGGGACGGCGACCCGGGTGGCGGTGTGGAGCGGTTGGCGGTGCGCCCCGGTGAGGTCCTCGCCCGGGTGCGCGACGCCCGCGGCGCCGTCCACGAGGCGAGCCTCATCCGTACGGTGCTGCCCGACTCCGAGTGGGAGCGGGCGTGCGCGGCGCTGGCCTCGCAGCCGGTGTTCCGCGCCCGGCTCGCGGCCGGGGAGCTGCCGGTGGCCGCCGCACGGGTCTTCGGGGTCCTGGGGCTGGACCTGGTGCCGCGCGGGTGGGCCGACCTGGTCGCCACCTGCTCGTGCGACCGGTGGGAGGGCCGGTGCTCCCACCTGTCCGCGACGGCCGCGGCACTGGGCGGTGAGGCCGACCGGGACCCGTTCGCCCTGGCCAGGTGGGCCGGGCGGGAGCGTCGCGCACTCGTGGAACGGGTGACGGCGCTGTCCGGCCCGGGAAAGGGGACGTCGGCGGATCCGGTGCGGAGGCTCCCCGGGAAAGCGGAACCGGATGCGGGGGAACGGCCCGGCGGAAACGTCCGGGTGGGAGCGCCCTTCCGCGCGGCCGACTTCTGGTCGGCGCCCGAACCCCCCTCACCACCGCGCTTGCCGGAGGCGGCGGGAACCCGTGTGCGGGCGGCGGCGCCGGGCGCGGTCGCCGACGGACTGCCGATGTTCCCCCGGGGCGGAGGCCCCTCCCGGAAAAGCGAATAAACGCCGTCGGATTTTCTGTGGAAAACGCCGATGGGTGCGTAGTTCCACGGTTACGATTCCGGTGGAGACCGCACCGCGCGAACGAGCCGCGGGGGTGTGCCTCCGCTGCGGTGCCCGCTTCCGCCGCCCCTGTCGTGGAGCCAGCCACTCCACGCGAGGGTGTCGACGCCCGCCGCGTCCCGCACCCGCCCCGGCCCGCTCGTGCGATCGGCCTTCCCGCCGTGACCCGCGCCGACGCCCACCCACACGACCGTCGGTCGCACCGCACCCGGCGGCCGTACCCGCATCGCACAGAAGGAGGCAGGGATCCGCCCCGGCTCCAGGAGTCGGCGCGCCCCGGACCACACATGGCCGATCGCTTCCCCCCCGACATCGACATGGACACCCCCAGCATCGCGCGCATGTACGACTACCTGCTGGGCGGCAAGGACAACTTCGAGGCGGACCGGGTGGCCTGCGACGTACTACTGGACCGTGTCCCGGAGGTGCTGTCCCTGGCCAACGACAACCGCGCGTTCCTCTCCCGCGCGGTCGAGTACGTGGCCGCACGGGGCGTGGAGCAGTTCCTCGACCTGGGAGCGGGCCTGCCGACGGCCGACAACACCCATCACGTGGCGCAGCGGACCAACCCCGAGGCCCGGGTCGTCTACGTCGACAACGACCCCATCGTGGCCGTCCACGGCCGCGCGCTGATCAGCGACGAGGGCCGCACCGCGTTCCTGCACGACGACATCCGCGCCACCGACCGGATCCTGGACGCGCCCGAGACACGGCGGCTCATCGACACCGGCCGGCCGGTGTGCCTGATGGCCGTCTCCCTGCTGCACTGCGTGCCCGACGAGGACGACCCCTTCGACGCCATGCGCGCCCTCATGGACCGGCTGGCGCCCGGTTCCTGGCTGATCTTCTCCCACTGCGTCACCGACGACCCGGCCGCCGGGGACTGGATCACGCGCAAGATCCTGTCCTTTGGCACCCCCTGGGGCCGGGTGCGCGGTGAGCGGGAGGCGTCGGCGGTCTTCCGGGGTCTGGAGCTGGTCAGCCCCTGGAACGACGATCGCGACCACGGGCCGCGCACGGTCGACTGCGCCACCTGGCGCCACCCCGAGCGCGCCCCCCTCCCCCGCCCCTCCGACCCCGGGGTGAAGCTGTGGGAGATGGCGGGGGTGGCCGTCAAGCGCTGAGCGGTGGCCGTGCCCCGCCCGGCGCGTCGTCGCCTCCCTGCGGGGAGGACCCGGGACCGGGACGGGGAGGGCGGCGGGCCGCGACGCGTCCGCGGCCGGGGGCTGCGCGTGTCCTCAGCCGGTGAGGTGCTCGGTCAGCAGACCGTTGACCCTGGCGGCCCGTTGCCAGGAGAGCAGGTGGGCGGCGTCGTCGAGGACCACCATGCGGGCACCCGGTACGCGCTGGGCGATGAGGTCGCCGTGGCCGCGCGGGGGCGTGGCGGGGTCGTCGGCACCCGCCACGACCAGGGTGGGCGCCCTGATCCGGGACAGCTCCTCGCGCACGTCGTGGTGTTCGATCGCCTCGCAGCAGCCCGCGTAACCCTCGGCGTCGGTGGCGGCGATGTCGTCGCGCATGAGGATCACGTCCTTCGGGTGCTCCTCGGCGAAACCGGGGGTGAACCACCGCTGCACGACCGCGTCGGCGAGTGCGGCCGGGCCCTGGTCGCGGGCGACGGCGGCACGGTCGCGCCACGCGCTCGGCGGCCCCATGTACGGGGAGGTGGCCAGCAGGGCGAGGCGGTCGATCCGGTCGGGCGCGTGGACGCCCAGCCACTGACCGACCATCCCGCCGATGGACAGCCCGGCGAAGTGGGCGCGCTCGACGCCCAGCCGGTCCAGGAGCCGCAGGACGTCCCCGCCCAGGTCGGCCATGGAGTAGGGGCCCCGGGGCGCCGGGGTGCCCCCGTGGCCGCGCTGGTCGTAGCGGATCACCCGGAACGCGGTCGAGAGCGCCTCGACCTGGGGCCCCCACATCCGGACCGTGGACCCCAGTGAGCCCGCCAGCACCAGTGGCGGGGCGTCCTCGGGCCCGCTCTCGACGTGGTGGACGTCGACGCTCATCGGGTTCCTCCTCGTTCGGTGTCGGTACCTTCCACGCCGCCGGTCCTACCCCTCTTCCGGCTGGCTGATCCGCGCACCGGGGGAGTGACGACAGCCGGACGGTGTGACAGCATCGCAGCCAACACGGGCGTTCCCGCTCCCGCCCGCCCCCAGTCCCGACCAGGAAGGCCCCATGTCCACCGAAGCCGAACCGGCCCGCGGCACCCACTTCGTACAGTCCCTGGAGCGGGGACTGACGGTGATCCGTGCCTTCTCCGCCGAGCGGCCGTCCATGACCCTGAGCGACGTGGCCCGTGCGACCGACCTGACCCGCGCCGCGGCGCGGCGCTTCCTGCTCACACTGACCGACCTGGGCTACGTGCGCACCGACGGGCGCCTGTTCTCCCTCACCCCGCGCGTACTCGAACTCGGCTACGCCTACGTGTGCTCGGCCGGGCTGCCCGACGTCGCCCAACCCCACCTGGAGGACCTGTCGGCCCGGGTGAGCGAGTCGGCGTCGGTGTCCGTCCTGGACGGGGACGAGATCGTCTACGTCGCCCGGGTGGCCACCCTGCGCATCATGACCGTGGCGATCACCGTGGGTACCCGCTTCCCGGCGGCCGCGACGTCGATGGGCCGTGTCCTGCTCGCCGGATTCGACGACGGGGCGTTCGACGCCTTCCTCGCCAGGGCCGAACTCCCCAAACTCACCCGGCACACCATCACCGACCGGGCCGAACTGCGCGCCGAGGTGGTCCGCGTACGCGGCCGCGGCTACGCGGTCGTGGACCAGGAACTGGAGGAGGGCCTGCGCGCCCTGGCCGCACCCGTGCGCGACGCGTCCGGCCGGGTGGTCGCGGCCGTGAACGTGTCCGCGCACGCCGCCCGTTCCTCCCTCGAGGACGTCCACGACCGCCTGTTGCCCGCCCTGTTGGAGACCGCGGCGCTGATCGAGGCCGATCTGGTCGCGGTGGCGCGCCGGGACGCGGAGCGGTGAGCGGGGCCGCCCCTCGGCGGTACGCCTATGTCGGACCCGCCGAACCGCTCACCCTGGTCCGCGCCGGGGCGGGCGGTCGGGCCGTGCGCGGGACGGACGACCTGGCCGCGTGGCTGGCCGCGCGCGCACCCGGCGAGCGGGAGGAGCCGTTCACCTTCGTCGTCGGGCTGGACGGCGTGCTCCGCGTGGCTCCCCGGCGCGGTGAGCACGTGGTCTGCGCTGGTGGGGAGCGGGTCCTGGCCGCAGGGGAGATCACCTTCGGGTGGCGCCGGGGCGACTGGCGCGTGGTCGGGGTGAGCAACCAGTCGACCGGGTACTGCCCCGATCCCGACTGCTGGCCCGCCGTGGCCGCCGCGCTGGACCGGGCCGGGATCGTCCGTCCCGACGGCCTGACGTCGCCGTGCGTCTTCCGGCGCTGCCCGGCGTGCGGTGAGCGCAACCTCGTCAAGGACGGCTTCTTCGTCTGCGCGCTGTGCGACGCGGACCTGCCCGCGGTGTGGAACCTGGACCCGCCGGGCGGAGGGCGCGGGGACCACCCGGGCGGCTGACCCCTCACGGGCGCACGTACACCCCGGCCCGGGCGGCCTCGAAGGCGGCCCGGGCCGCGCGCCGCGCGCTCTCCTCGTCCAGCGGGTCGCCGCTGGCGAGCGCACGGTAGTACAGCGGCGCCGACACCGCCCGGACCACCTCGCGGGCGTCGGTGCCCCGCGGCACCTCCCCCCGCCCGACGGCCGCCTCCACGCAGGGCGCCCACTCGCCGACGCGGGCGGCGTAGAACCGGTGCAGGGCGCTCGCCGTCCGGTCGTCGCAGGTGGCCGCGGCGATCACCGCACGGAACAGCGCCCCCTGGCGCGGGTCGGTCAGGGTGTCGCGCACCAGGCGGGCGTTGGCGGTCAGGTCCTCCAGCAACGACCCCGTCTCCACCCTGGGCAGGGACTGCTCGGCCATGTCCTCCAGCAGGTCGGCGACCAGGGCGGGCACACTCCCCCAGCGCCGGTAGACGGTCGTCTTGCCGACTTCGGCGCGCCGGGCCACGTCGGCCAGGTCGAGCCGGTCGACGCCGTGCTCGGCCAGCGCGTCACCCGCCGCGCGGAGCACCGCCGCGCGCACGCGCGCCGTCCTCCCGCCGGGCCGTACGGTGCCCGGTTCCTCACCCGTCACCATTAAAGGGACTCCTGTTCCGTTAATGCGCGTTCCGTGCTAGCGTACATCGCGCACTAACGGAACCAAAGACCCGTTAGTGGTTGAGGGAGGATCGTCATGCAGTACCGAACCCTGGGTGCGAGCGGCCTGCGCGTGCCCGAACTGAGCCTGGGAACGGGAACCTTCGCCGGACGGGGGCCCCTGTTCGGTGAGTGGGGCACCAACGACCACCGCCAGGCCCGCCGCCTGGTCGACATCGCCCTGGAGGCGGGGGTGACCCTGTTCGACAGCGCCGACGTCTACTCCGACGGCGCCGCGGAGGAGGCCCTGGGCGCGGCCCTGCGCGGCCGCCGCGACCAGGCCCTGGTCTCGACCAAACTCGGCCTGCCCATGGGCGAGGGCCCCCAGGACGCGGGCACGTCCCGCTCACGGATCATCGAGAGCACCGAACGGGCGCTGCGCCGCCTGGACACCGACCGCGTCGACCTGCTCCAGCTGCACGGGTTCGACGCCGCCACCCCGGTCGAGGAGAGCCTGTCCGCGCTGGACACCCTGGTGCGCGACGGCAAGGTCCGCTACGTGGGCGTGTCCAACTACGCCGGGTGGCAGCTGATGAAGGCCCTGGCCGCAGCCGACCGCCTGCACCTGCCCCGGTACGTCGCCCACCAGGTGTACTACTCGCTCGTGGGCCGCGACTACGAGTGGGAGCTCATGCCGCTGGCCGCCGACCAGGGGGTCGGCGCCCTGGTGTGGAGCCCGCTGGCGTGGGGGCGTCTGACCGGGCGGATCCGGCGCGGCGCGCCGCTGCCCGAGCGCAGCCGCCTGCACCGGACCGCGTCCCTGGGGCCCGCCGTGGACGAGGAACTCCTGTTCGACGTGGTCGACGTCCTGGTCGAGGTCGCCGAGGAGGCCGGACGCACGGTGCCCCAGGTGGCGATGAACTGGCTGCTGCGCCGGCCCACGGTCTCCTCCGTGATCGTCGGCGCGCGGGACGAGGACCAGCTGCGCGAGAACCTGGGCGCGGTCGGGTGGGAGCTGACCCCCGGACAGGTGGCGCGCCTGGACGCCGTCAGCCACCAGGAACCGCCCTACCCCCGCTCGCCGTACCACCGGCAGGAGGGCTTCGCCCGGCTGGACCCGCCGATGTTCGCCAAGGCGTGAACACGCGCGGGCGGCCGTGTCCGTCAGGTGGGGCGCATGCGGAACACCTGGAGGCGCATGCCGTAGTACTTCTCGGTCTCGCCGACCCACTCCATGCCGAGCCGGCGCGCCACCGAGATCGCCCGCTCGTTGTCCGGCCGCGCGACCGCGAAGAGCTCCTCGATGCCCTGTTTGAAGGCCCAGTCCGAGACGGCCTGGCTGGCCTCGCTCGCGTACCCCTGGCCCCACAGGTCGGGGCGGATCGCCCAGGTGAGTTCGAAGTCCTCCTCGAAGGGCGGGAGCAGTTTGAGTGAGAGTCCTCCCACCAGTTCGCCGTCGGAGACGCGCACGATCGCCCACCGGCCCGCGGGCGGAACCAGGTTGGGCCCCGCCTCGATCCAGGCGTGCAGCACCGAGCGCATCGCGTCGATGTCGGTCACCGGTTGCCACTCCGGCGTCAGCCAGCGCGCGATCTCCTCGGCCCCGTAGATGCGCAGGGCCGCCTCCGCGTCGTCCAGCTCCCACTCCCGGATGAGGAGTCGTTCGGTCGGCAGCTCAAGGCTCATACGATCCACGGTAACCCGGACGGCCCGGCCGCGACAGGGGGCCGCCGCACATACGTGCGATATCCGCCGGACCCACCGTGACCTGGGCGGTCATCCCGACCAGACGTCCTCCACGTACCGGTCGGAGGCGATGAGGCCGTCCAGCCAGCGCCGCGCCCCCGCGTGGTCCGACCCCGTCATCTCCCGGTGGATCCGGGCGAGGGCGTCGCGCACCCCGGGCGCCATGGCGCGCCCGTCCCCGCACACGTGCACGCGGCCGCCCTGCTCCAGCAGCGACCAGACCTCGGCGGCCTCGGCCACCAGCCGGTGCTGCACGAACCGGGCGCCGTCCACCGGCGCCTCGCTGAAGACGGGGCGGAGGCTGACCGCGCCGGACCGCTCGGCCGACTCCAGCTCCTGGCGGTGCAGGAAGTCCACGTCCGGGTGGTCGCACCCGAAGTAGAGCAGGGCGGTGCCGTCCGCACCCGCGTGGACCCGGTCGGCGACCGCGCCGCGGAAGGGCGCCAGACCGGTGCCGGCGCAGACCATGATCAGCGGGGTGCCGTCCCGGGACGGCCGGAACCGGTCGGCGCAGGGCAGGACGCGCGCCTGCACGGTGTCCCCGGGGGCCAGGCGGGCCGCGTGCCGGGAGGCCGTCCCGTGGTAGGTCCCCCGGCCCCGGCGGTGCGGCCCGGTGAGCTCGGCGACCATGAGGTCGACGGTGTCCGGGTGGGCGTCCGCGGAGGAGGAGACCGAGTAGCGGCGGGGGCGCAGCTCCGGGAGCATCCCCAGGTAGTGCTCCAGGGGGAGCTGGCAGGAGGGGTGGTCCTCCAGCAGGTCCAGGACGCTGACGCCCGGTCGCGTCACCCGCCCGGCGAAGTCGTCGTCGGACAGCCCGGCCAGTTCCAGGAGCGGACGGCGCTCGGGCGGGCAGGGCGTGTGTTCGGCCAGGACCGCGACCTGGGCCGGGGTGGCTGGCGCCTGGAGTTCGACGTAGTCCGACAGCAGTCGCTCCAGGGTGAGGGGTCGGTCGACGGGCAGTGCGCCGCGGGTCCGGCGCCGGGGCGTGATCCGCACCGTGCGCCGCAGGTCCAGGCCGAGGCGGGCGGCGGCCCGGCGCACCAGCTCGGGGGCGTTGCTCGGGAGGACGGCCAGGTGGTCGCCGGTCCGGTAGGCGACGCCCTCGGGAAGTTCGAGGCGGACGAACCGCTTGGACCGGCCCAGGAGATGGCCGGTGTCGACCAGTTCACCCGTCTCCAGCACCCGCATGGGCCGCAGGCCGTGGTGGTGGGCGAGCTCCTCCCCCGCGGACGCGGCGGCGTCGGTCACGGTGTAGGGCGGGGCCTGGGCGCCGTCGCGGTCCGCCTCCGCGGAGGGTGCGCCCGCGACCTCCTCGCCGTGGCGGTCCAGCAGGAGTGCCCGGGTGGAGGCCGTCCAGGCGTCCACGGCGGTGGCGAAGTCACCGGAGGTGTCGGCCTCGCCGCGCGGCCCCAGACGGGTGGCGCCGGCGGCGTGCAGGAGGTCGTCGACGAGGGTGGGGACGCGCTGGTAGGTGGCCGCCCAGTTGCGGTCCCCGATGCCCAGCACCGCGTACTCGACCCCGTCCAGCGCCCCGGGGTCCAGCCCCTCCAGCCAGCTGACGAACTCCGCGGCGTCGTCGGTGGGCCTGCCGTTGTAGGAGGCGGTGGTGACCAGGACGGGGCCCGAGTCCTCGGTGAGGCGGTCGACGGACTGGTCGAGGGTGGCGGTGATGGGCGCGAAGCCGTGCTCGGCGGCGTCCTCGGCCAGGTCGCGGGCGATCGCGGCGCAGGTACCGAGGTTGGAGCCGTACAGGACGGTCAACGCCGTGCCGGGGGCGCGGCGGGTCGTGGCGGTGCCGGCGGCGTCGGTTCCCGCGGCGGGCCCGGCGGCGGCCGGCGCCGGGGTGGCGGCGCGTGTCCGGTCGGCGCCGGTACGGCGGGCCAGGCGCAGCGTGAACCCGTCGGGTTTGACGGTCAGGGTCTCCTTGACCCTGAGCTCGTAGTCGGCGTGGTCGATGAACCGGTAGCGGTGGATGAGCAGACCCAGCACCATGACCGCCTCGTGCAGGGCGAACTGGCGGCCGATGCAGGCGCGTTCACCGTTGCCGAACGGCTTGAAGACGTGCGGGGGCCGGGCCTCGGCCCGGTCGGGAGCGAAGCGGTCGGGGTCGAAGAGTTCGACGTTGTCGCCCCATTCCGGTTCCCGGTGCAGCCCGGGGATGAAGACGACCAGGGGCGTGCCCGCGGGGACGCTGTGGCGGCCGCCGACCACGGTGTCCTCCAGGGGCTCCACGGAGAAGGCGGGTGCGGTGGGCCACAGCCGCAGGGACTCGTTGAGGATCTGGCGGACGTACGGGAGCCGGCCCACGTCGGCGTAGGTGGGTTCGGGCAGGTCGGTGTCGCCCCACAGGGCGTCGACCTCGGCCTGGGCCCGGGCGAGGACCTCGGGGTGCTTGGTGAGGTAGTGCAGCGCGAAGGACAGGGCGCCGCTGGTGGTCTCGTGTCCGGCGATGAGGAAGGTGATCACCTGGTTGCGGATGTTGACGTCGTCCAGGAGTTCGCCGGTCACCGGGTCCGGGGTGTGCAGCATCCGCCCGAGCAGGTCGGAGGTGTCGGTGTCACCCGAGCGGCGGCGCCGTCCGATCACCTCGTCGACGGTGGTGTTCATGTAGGCGACGTCGGCGTGGAAGGAACGGTTCGCCCGGACGTGGAGGGGTTCGGTGCCGGGCAGGTAGGTGCTGCGCTTCTGGGCGTACCCCAGGCTCCCCGCCATGGCGGTGACGAAGGGGTGCAGGTCGTCGCGGTCGAAGGAGCCGAAGTCGTAGCCGAAGCCGCAGCGGCCGATGGTGTCGAAGGTGAGCCGGGTCATGTCGCCGACCACGTCGACGGGCCCGTCGCCCGCCCGGTCCCACTTGGCGAGCAGGCCGCGCGCGACGTCGAGCATCGTGTCGTGGTAGTCGCGCATCGCGCCCAGGGAGAAGGCGGGCATGAGGATGTCGTGGGCCTTGCGCCAGTTGGGTTCGTCGCTGAAGGCGGTGAACAGTCCGTCCCCGACCATGGTGCGCAGGAACAGCAGGGCGTCGTGGACGCCCTTGCGGAACCGGGTCTCGTCACAGACCTCGGCCACCAGGTCGGCGCCGGTCACACTGAGGAACTCCTCCCCGGGCACGCGGACGCGGATGATCGGGCCGGTCTCCCGGTGCATCCGGGCCAGGCCGCCGACGAATCCGCGCTGTCCGGCGATCTCCAGGGTGTGGCCGAGCAGGGGCAGGCCCTGGGGTTCGGGAATCGGGGCGAGCATCGGTGCGGATGTCATGGTGTCCCCCTCGGACTCAAGGAATACGACTGACTTTGTCACATGACAAAGTTACATGACCAAGTCATGGTTACAAGTAGGGGTGGTGCCCTCGGTACGATGGGCGCCATGGCACACGTCCCCGCGGCCCGACGGCGCGCACAGCTCATCGACACGGCGATCGACCTCATGACCAGGGAGGGAGCCGCGGCGGGCAGCACGCGGGCGATCGCCGCCGAACTGGGCGTGGCGCAGATGACCGTCCACTACGTGTTCGGCTCCAAGGCCGAGTTCACCCGGGCGATCATGGACGAACTCAGCCGCCGGGTGGTGGACCGGGTCCGCCCCACCGCCGAGCGCACGGGCGGCGAGAGCTTCGGCGGAGACGTCGCCGACACCGTCGCCGAGCTGTGGCGCGACGTGCGCGAGGACACGGCGGAGAAGCTGCTGTGGATCGAACTGTGCGTCCAGTCCCTGCGGGATCCCGTGCTGCGCGCCGCCATCGCCGAGCACAACGCCAACATGTACGCGGTGGCCGCCGAGCTGCTGGGCACCATCGGCCGTCGGCACGGGGTGGCCTTCGCCGTGCCCGTCGAGTCCGTGGCCCGCTTCCTCCTGTGCGGACTGGAGGGGATGATCAACCAGCACCTGGCGGAGCCGGACGAGGCCGCCGAGCGCACGTGCCTCGACCAGCTGGTCGCCGCCACCACGGCCCTGGCCCTCGGCGGCTACACGCCCTCCCCCGCCTTCCGGTCCTAGGAGGATGGCCACGGGCGGCGGCGCGTGTCAGGGTGGACGGCGACCGGGGCGGCCCCCGCGGCCCGCCCGTCCCCCACCGGCGAAGGACACCCCCCATGCCGTCAGCCCCCCGACGACGCGCCGTACTGGGCGCCACGCTGACCGCCGCGCTCGGCCTCCTGGCCGCTCCCCCGCCCGCGTCCGCGTCCGCGGCCACCGCCGCACGCACCTCGTGGATGGGACGCCTGCCCGACACCACCCGCCTGACCGCGCTGTCGCTGCCGGGCACCCACGACAGCGGCGCGTGGACCGGCAGCGTGTGGTCGCGCACGCAGGACCTGACGCTCACCGGCCAGCTCGACTCGGGCGTGCGCTTCCTGGACGTGCGCACGCGCCACTACCGGGACGCGTTCACCATCCACCACGGCGCCGAGTACCTCCACCTCAACTTCACCGACGTCGTGCGCGACGTCAGCGCCTTCCTCGCCCGGAACCCCACCGAGACGGTGCTGATGCGGATGAAGAAGGAGCACACCGAGGAGGAGAACACCCGCACCTACCAGGAGACCCTGGAGCACTACATCGGTCGGAACCCCGACACCCGCGACCTGCTCGCCGCACACCTGTGGGTTCCCGGGCAGCCGGGCGGCGACCGCGTGCCCGACCTGGGCGAGGCGCGGGGGCGGATCGTGGTCGTGCAGGACTTCGCGGCCACGCGCGACTACGGCGTCCGGTGGAACGGGAGCGCCCTCGACATCCAGGACGACTACCGGGTGCCCACCCTGTTCGACATCCCCGACAAGTGGGAGAAGGCGCGCGCCCACCTCGACGCCGCCGCCTCGGGCCCGCAGGACGTCCTGTACGTCAACCACCTCAGCGGCAGCGGCGCCCCGTGGGCCAACCCGCGGGAGGTGGCCTGGGGCGCGTTCGGCCTGTGGGGGGTGAACGACCACGCCCTGGACCACCTGCGGGGCTCGACCGCCCACCGGACCGGGGTCGTGGTGGCGGACTTCCCCAGCCAGGAGCTCACCGACCTCGTCGTGGCCCGCAATCCGCAGGTCTAGGGCCGGTCGTGCGCAACGGTCACCCGGGGGGTCGCCGTTCGGGCGTCGGGGCTGTGCACGACGGGTGGAGCCGCGGGCGGGGATCGAGCCTCAGGCCAGGAGGGGGAGCCCCTGCCTCCCGGGCGCCCGGGCCCGGTCGACAGCGCGGCGGAGGATCCGACGGCACCGGCCGGGTCCTCAGTCGTCGACCACCAACTGCCACGCCGTCACGGCGACCTCGCCGCCCTCGGCGATGTCGGTGGGGACCGGCCAGGACTCGCGGACCATCCCGGCGTGCGGTGCGACGTACAGGACCGAGGTGACGCGCACGCCCGCCGTGGCCATCGCGTCCCAACCGAGGACGAACTGCGCCGTGCCGCCCGGCGGCACGCTCAGTTCCACGGCACCGGCGTCCTGGGCCATGAAGGAGCTCCCCCGCACGAGGGTCACCCCGGGAACCTCCCCGCCCTCGTCCGCGAAGGCCACGTCGGGGTAGCCGTTCAGGACGCAGGGCTCGTCGGAGTCGTTCGTGAGCCGTACCGGGAGTCCCCGGTGGCCGGTCGCGGGGACCGGTTGACCCTCCGGACGCAGCGTGCTCTGCTCCGGTCCGCACCAGGCGGGGTCGGGTTCGGGAACTCCGGGGGCCACCTCGGGCAGCGGGACGGTCTCCGTCCCGGCAGACCCGGTGGGCTCGGGCGCCGAGGACGCGCCCGTGTCCTGGAACTGCTGATCCAGGCCATCCTCGGCGAGCCGGTCCAGGAAGTCGCGCGTGGCCGCGGCGGAGACGACGGCGGACAGGAGCACGGTCAGGACGAGCAGGACCGCCAGGACGATCCGGCCGGTCACCACCTCGCCGCGGGCCGGAGGCCGCGCGCCGGAGGCTCTCCGGGCCAGGAGCGCGGGCAGCCACCCCCACACCAGGCCCCAGTAGGCCCCCGCGAAGGGGGCCTCGTCGGAGAGGAGCAGGAACGCCACCGAGCCCATACCGAGGTCCGCCGCGGTCGCCCCGGCCACCGCCGCCAGGCTCGCGGTGGCCCCGGCCGCGACGGCGGCCGACCACAGGGCCGGCAGACGGTACGCGCGGGGCGCGGAGGGCCCGGTGGGCAGGAGGGAGGCGACGAACAGGTAGGCCACGAGCAGGACCGCGGTCGAGGCGGCCACGAACAGGAGGGTCCAGGCGGAGGGCCACCCCCAGACCACCGTGGGGATCGTCCGCGGCACCGCGTAGCCGAAGACGCGGTTGAAATGCGGTCCGACACCGCCCAGGAGGACGTGGGCGTAGGAGCAGCCGACCCACAGCGCCGACGCGGTGAGCCCGGCGGGCCAGAGAGCTCGGAGGTCTCGTGTCACAGCCATGCGGGGAGGGTAGCGGTTCGCGTTCCGGGGCCCGCGCCGGGGTCGCACCCCAGCCCGGCGGCCCGTCGGCTCCTCCCGCCGCCCCGGCACTTCCGGAAGTTGCCCTGTTAGGCAAGCCTTGCTTTACTGGACGCCGCCCCGACCCCGAGGAGGACCCCATGCGCGCCGCGATGTCCGGCCATCAGACACGGGATCATCGGACACCGCGCACCGGGACCGCCGCGTGAGCGCCCCCGGACGCGCCGTACTGCGGGACGCCCTCAGGGGCCAGCGCCGCCGTGTGGCCGGCGCCTCCGCCCTGGCCGCGGGCCACCAGACCGGCGAGGCCCTGGTCCCGGTCGTCATCGGCGCGGTCATCGACCTCGCCGTGGCCACCGGGTCCGGCCGCGCCCTGCTGGGCTGGCTGGCGGCGCTCGCCGCCGTGTTCGTCGTCCTGTCGTTGAGCTACCGCTTCGGCGCGCGGATCGCCGAGCGCTCCGCCGAGCAGGCCGCCCACGACCTGCGGCTGCGCGTGACCCGCCGGGTCCTGGACGCGCGCGGCGGCGCCGAGCGCGGCCGCCTGCCCGGCGCCCTGACCAACATCGCCTCAGGTGACGCCGAACGGGTCGGCCAGGCCGTGGGCGGGTTCCCCGTGGGGGTGGCGTGCGCGGCCGGCCTGGTGGTCAGCGCCGTGGCCCTGCTACGTCTGTCGGTCCCCCTGGGGTTGCTGGTGCTGCTGGGGACACCGCCGCTGCTCTACCTCACCCATCTGGTCGGCCGACCGCTGGCCCGTCGCAGCGAGGGGGAGCAGGAGCGTGCCGCCCAGGCCTCCGGTACCGCGGCCGACCTGGTCGCGGGTCTGCGCGTGGTCAAGGGTCTGGGCGCCGAGACCGCCGCCGCGGACCGCTACCGCGCCACCAGCCGTGCCTCCCTGACCGCCGCGCTCCACGCCTCCCGCGCCCAGGCCGGGCACGACGGAGCCGTGCTGGCGCTGACCGGCGGCTTCATCGCGGCCGTGGCCCTGGCCGGGGCGGTGCTGGCCATGCGGGGCGACATCACCGTCGGCGGACTGGTCGCCGCCGTGGGCCTGGCCCAGTACCTCCACGGGCCCTTCCGCGGGCTCGGCTTCGTCAACGGCGTGTTCGCCCGGGCGCGTGCCTCCGCCGACCGGGTCGCCGAGGTGCTCGACTCGCCGTGGGCGGTGCCCGACGGCACCGCCGCCCTGCCCGCGGAACCCGAGGGCGCCCTGCGGCTGCGCGACCTCCACCACGGAACCCTGCGCGGAGTGGACGCCGCCGTCGACCCCGGCGGTCTGGTCGGCGTGGTCGCACCCGACCCGGCGGCCGCCGCCGACCTGCTCGCCTGCCTGTCCCGCGACGTGGACCCCGAGCACGGTTCGGTCGAGGTGGACGGTGTGGACGCGACCACACTCGCCCTGGCCGACCTGCGCCGCGCGGTCCTGGTCGCCGAGCACGACGCCGCCCTCTTCGAGGGGTCACTGTCCGACAACGTGGCCGTCGCCGCGTCGGGGCCGGTGGAACAGGCCCTGGTCGCGGCCACCGCCGACGAGGTCGCCTCCGCACTGCCGCACGGCGCGGCCACCCGGCTGACCGAGCGGGGACGGTCCCTGTCGGGCGGGCAGCGCCAGCGCGTCGCGCTCGCCCGTGCGCTGGCGGCCGACCCGCCGGTGCTGGTCCTGCACGAACCGACCACCGCCGTCGACACCGTCACCGAGGCACGTGTGGCCGAGCGTGTGGCGGCCGCGCGCCGGGGCCGGACCACGGTTCTGGTCACCACGAGCCCCGCCCTGCTGGACGCGGCCGACACCGTGCTCCTGGTGGAGGAGGGCACCGTGACGGCCCGCGGGCGCCACGCCGACCTGGCCCGCCACAGCGACTCCTACCGAAGGGCGGTGCTCTCGTGAGCGCGGACCACCTGCTCCCCACCGCGACGTCCGCCCGGGTCCGGGAGACCGTCAAAGCCCTGCTGCGCGAGCGCTGGGCCACGGCGCTCTGGTCCGTGGGCGCGCTCACCGGCGCCACCGCCGTGGGCCTGGCCACCGCCGCGCTCCTCGGCCGCATCGTCGACGCGGTCGTGGCGGGGAACGGAACCGACGCGCTGGTCGTTCCGGTCGTCGCGCTGCTGGCCGTCGCCGTGGTCAGCGGTGCCGGGAACGCGTTGGGTGTGGCCGGAGTGGCACGCCTGGGGGAGAGCGCGGTCGCCGAACTGCGCGAGCGGTTCGTGGACCGGGCGGTGCGACTGCCGCTGGAACGCGTGGAACTGGCCGGCTCCGGCGACCTGACCTCCCGGGTCACCGGAGACGTCACGGCGGTGACCCGGTCCGTGCGGGACGCCTTCCCCCAGCTGGCCCAGGCACTGCTCACCATCGTCCTCACCCTGGGCGCGCTGGCGCTGCTGGACTGGCGGTTCCTGCTGGCGGCGCTGCTGTCGGTACCGATCCAGGTGATCGCGCTGCGCCGTTACCAGCGCGGGGCCGCACCGGTGTACGACGAGCACCGCCGCGCGGCGGGCGCCCGCCAGCACCGCCTGCTCGACACGATCAGCGGGGCGCGGACCGTGCGGGCCTTCGGCCTGGCCGACGCGCACACCCGGGGGGTCGGCCAGGCCTCGCAGCGGGCCGCTGACCTGGCCGTGGCCGGGACGGCCGTGGCCACGCGGTTCTTCAGCAGTCTCAACCTGGCGGAGTTCGTCGGTCTCTCCGGCGTGCTCGTCGCCGGTTTCTGGCTGGTGGAGCGGGATATGGCCACGATCGGGACCGCGACCGCGGCGGCGCTGTACTTCCACAACCTGTTCAACCCGATCAACACGGCCCTGGGGCTGGCCGACGAGGCGCAGAAGGCGCGCGCGAGCCTGGCCCGGATGATCGGGGTCTGCGACCTGCCCGCCAAGGAGGAACCCGGCCCCCTCCCCGCCCCGGACGGCTCACTCGTCCTGTCGGGGGTGGGCCACTCCTACCTCCCGGAGGTCCCCGTCCTGTCCGACGTCGACCTGGAGGTACGCCCCGGGGAGCGGGTGGCCCTGGTCGGGGCGAGCGGAGCGGGCAAGTCCACCCTGGCCAAACTGGTCGCGGGGGTCCACCCCGCCGCGGAGGGCTCGCTGGGCGTGGGCGGCCTCGACCTGGCCGACACGGGCACGGCGGCGGCGCGTCAGGCGGTCACGATGGTCAGCCAGGAGGTGCACGTGTTCGCCGGGCCGCTCGCCGAGGACCTGCGTCTGGTCCGCCCCGGAGCGGACGAGGCCGAACTCCTGCGCGCCCTGGAGACCGTGGGGGCGCGGGCGTGGGCCGAGGCACTGCCGGACGGGATCGCCACGGTGGTGGGCGCGGGCGGACACCGCCTGACCGCGGCCCGGGCACAGCAGCTCGCGCTGGCGCGCCTGGTGCTGGCCGACCGCCCGATCGCGGTCCTGGACGAGGCGACCGCCGACGCGGGCAGCGCGGGCGCACGCGAACTGGAGGAGTCCGCCGCCCGCGCCCTGGACGGCCGCACCGGTCTGGTGGTCGCCCACCGGCTGACCCAGGCGGCCGAGGCCGACCGTGTGGTGGTCCTCGACGGGGGCCGGGTGGTGGAGTCGGGCCCGCACGAGGAGCTGGTGGCGGCGGACGGACCCTACGCCGCGCTGTGGAGGGCCTGGTCCCAACGGCGCTGAGGTGTCCTCCCGCCCGGCGACGGTGGCGATCAGCGGGCGTCACCACCCGAGGCTGCCGACGGTCCCGGTCGACAACGCACACGACGCGGCCCGGGCCCGAACCCTGTACACCGGCGTGGGTGCCGCCGTTCCGCGGGACCTGGCGGACCGGGGATGATCCGCCCCCCGCACGGCACGATCCGGCGGTGCACGGATGAGCCGTGCACGATCCGTGCAGGAGGCTTCTACGATCCAAGTCGGTCAACGACCGCCTCGGCCGGATCCCGGCCCGCAACGCCTCCCATGGAAAGGCCAGACAGTGCGTCCCCTCCGACTCGCCCTGCCGCTGACGTTCGCGGCCCTCTCGCTCTCGGCATGCAGTTTCGCCGCCGGCCTGACGGTTTCCGGAGAGGCGCTCGCGGACGCGGCGGCGGACGCGCTCGAGCAGCAGACCGGGGAGCGGCCCGACGTCGACTGCGGCGACGACAGCATCATCGCCGCCGAGGGCGAGGAGGTCGACTGCGCGGTGACCGACCCCGGGACCGGCGACGCGTACGACGCCGTCGTCACGTTCACCGGGGTCGAGGGCGACCAGTGGAACATCAGCGTCGAGGTGGCCTCAAGCCCGCAGGGGCAGGGCGCTGAGGAGACCGAGCAGGCCGAGCCGGATCCCGCCGCGGCCTCGGAGGACCCCGACGACCAGGCTGGCTCGGGCGGTGCGGTGGACACGGTCGCGGTCACCGCGGTCGAGGCGGCGGCCGCGGACGCGTTGGAGGCCCAGGTCGGCGAACGCCCCGACATCGACTGCGGGGATCTCAACGTCAACCCGTTCAACGGCAGGACCGTCGACTGCACGATGACCGACGCGGCGACCGGCGCGGAGTACGACACCACCGTCACGTTCACCGGGGTCGAGGGCGACCAGTGGAACATCAGCGTCGAGGTGGCCCCCACACCCCGTTAGGAGCTCGCCTCCAGGGCCGACCGCGTGTTCGGCCAGGTGCCTTCGGCAGATGAGGACGCGAGGATCCCGAGGGCGGCCGGGAAGCCGGAGGCGCCGCGCTCCCAGCGCACGTTCGGCCTGGCCTGGCGCCCGGTCGGGCGATCCGGAGTTCGGTCCTGCACCGGTGTCCGCCCGACCGGTGTGGGCGCTCGGCGCCGGTGCGGGCCGGACGCACCCCGATGACGCGTTCGCGCCGCCACCGGCACCGGTCCCGGAAGGGGCCCTGTCCCCCTGCGGCGACGCCGCCACCGACGGCCGAACCCGGCACGGGACACGGCGCCGGGTGCTTGGGCGAACACGCTGACCGGTCGCATACTGGTCACGATCCCGCCGGGCGGTCGGACGGTTCTTCCACACCTGGGTCCAGCCCCCGGCAGGCTCCCTGTCAACACGCGCCTACTGCGGCATCCCGGCCGGGGGTGACGCGCACGATCTCCGGACGGACGTCAGGGGCGGGGGCGAAGGTCCGGTGTCCGTACCGGTCGGCTCCGGGTCCCTGGTCCCGGGTGCGAAGGTCGTGGTCGGTCACCGTCACCGTGGTCGCCGCCCACCCTCGCGCCTCTTGCCGCGTTCCATCGATCCTGTCGGTGCACGGCCCAGTCCGGCCGGGCGCGGAGGGAATGCCGAACCGAGGGAGGCCCCATGACCGCCCGCCCGCGCGCCGTCGCCTTCGACGTGCTCGAAACCCTGGTGAACCTGGATCCGCTCCGCGCCCGGCTGGAGGACATCGGCCAGCCCGCGCAGCTGTTGGAACCGTGGTTCATGCGTTTCCAGCGCGACTCGATGGCACTGACCCTCGCCGGGGACTACGGGTCGTTCGAGCCGGTGGCACGGCAGGCGTTGCGCACCAGTACCGGCCACACCGCCACCGAGGGCGACATCGACCACGTACTCGAGGGGTTCGGCAGGCTGCCCGCGTATCCCGACGCCGAACCGGCGCTGCGCCGGCTGTCCGACGCCGGGCTGCGGGTCGGCTGCCTGACCGTCGGCAGCACGGAGAACACGGTGCGCTGCCTGGAACGGGCGGGCCTGGCTCGCCACGTGGACCAGGTGATCACCGCGCAGAAGGCCGGTACGTGGAAACCCGCGCCGTCCGTCTACCGCGTGACGGCCAGCGCACTCGGCACATCACCCGGCGACATGGCCCTGGTCGCGGTACACGCCTGGGACTGCCACGGAGCCAAACGCGCCGGTTGTCTCGCGGGTTGGTGCCAGCGGCTGGAAGGCCGCTACGGCGACGTCTTCACGGCGCCTGACGTCAGTGGCGCCGATCTCGTCCAGGTCGCCGAACGCCTGCTGGAACTGTCCTCCGACTGAGTTCCACCCAGGGTGCGCCGCCCGGGATGCGGTGGAGGCTCGGGCGTGTGTCCGTTCAGGAACGGGTGGGGACAGCAGTTGTCCCGGCCCCTCCCCCGAGGCTTGCCGGTGGGCGGGCGGCTGTTTTCCGTCCACGGCACCGACGACGGCCCCGGCTTCGACCACGTGGGCGCGGTCGGCCGCGATCCGCGCGTCGGGTACCGGGCCCGCCCGGTCGACGTCGAGGAGCTCTTCCCCGAGCTGCGGCCCTGGCGCAGGGAAGCGGTACGCCTGCACCCGCGTTCGGGCCGCCCCTCCATCCAGGACAGCTCCGTCGGCGGCCCGCTCCTGTGGCCGCAAGACCAGCCCTGTCCCGTATACGACGGCCAACACCACGACCCCGACAGCCATACGCCCTACGAAGGAGAGGTCTACCTCGTCCCCGTCGTCCAACTCCACCGGGACCACGCCCCCGACTCCCCCTTCCCCCGGGACTCGACCTCCTCCAGATGCTGTGGTGCCCCTCCGACCACGGCGAACTGCGCTGCCCCCTGACCCGGGTGTACTGGCGCAGCTCACACGACGTAGACCAGGTCAGGGCCACACCCTCCCCGCACGCCGAAGCGTCGAAGGAGTACGTCCCCGACCCCTGCGTGGTCCACCCCGAACGGGTGACCGAGTACCCCGACGGGGATCTGCCGGAGGACCTGTCCGACCTCCTGTGTGAGCGCTTCGACCGACTGAGGCGGGAGACGGGCTGGAGCTACCGGTACCACCTCTCCGACGCGCCCGGGATCAAGGTCGGCGGCTATCCGGGCTGGACCCAGGAGCCGGTGTGGCCGGAGTGCGGTTGGTGTGAGCGGGCCCGCGCGGCGCACAACCCCGCCGGGCTGGTGCTGGGAGACGCCGGAGGCGTGTACGTCTTCGAGTCCCGGTGCTGCCCCGAACGCCCCACCGACCACTGGTTCGGCTTCTCCTGAACCCACCACTCCCCTCGCCACCGCCGAGGCCCCCGTGCCCCGACCACCCCCGCGGCCGGGCCCGGCTCGCGCCACGACCTCCGGTCCGGCGGGGCTCACGCGTAGGCGATTCCCGCGGCCGGTACCGCGAACTTCGCGGGTACGTCGGTGTCGTGGTCCGCCTCGGGGCCGTCGCTGACCGGACCGCCGTCGCCGCCCATCGACACCCGCGGCATGGGCGGACCGCACTCCTCCACCGCACCGGGGAGACCGACTCCCGCGGATCGCCCGGCGTGGTTGAATGACCACGACCGCCGGGAGAAGCCCCCGCCCCTCCGCCGGTACCGGCTTCCCCCAGATCCTTTCGGCGCTGCCAGGAGGCCCGCATGGCGACCCCGCCAGGGATACGCAGGATCTGCCTGATGCTGGACATCGAGCGCTACGGGGCTCGGGCGGGCGCGGACCAGGTATGGATGCAGGAGCACCTGGCGCGGGTGGTGTTCACCTCGCTGGAGCACGCCGGGACGCTCGGGCGCGGCACCGACATCCAGGAGCAGGGCGACGGCCTCCTCGTGCTGCTGCCGCCCTCGGTCGACGAACCCCGGGCGCTGCCCCGCCTGTTCGGCGGTTTGGGTGCGGCCCTGGGCCAGGTCAACCGCCGGGCGCTGAGCCGCAGGCGGATACGTCTGCGCCTTGGGGTCAGCCAGGGCGTCACCCAACGGGGCGCCACCGGCTGGGTCGGCACCGGAGTCATCCGGGCGTGCCGCCTGTGCGACGCCGAACCGGTGCGCGACGCCCTGGCCCGGGCACCGGGCCTGGACCTGGCCGGGATCATGTCGCACGACGTCTACCAGGACGTGGTGGAGCAGCGACATCCCGGTCTGGGACCCGACGCGTTCACCAGAGTCACGGTCACCACCAAGGACTTCGCCGGCGACGCGTGGACCTTCGCGCCCCGGCAGGATCCGGACACGGCACCGGTGAAGCGGGCCGGGCCGGGCCGGACCCGGCTGTGGCCGGGCCGGGCCGCCCAGCGGATGGGGCGGTACGCCGCCGGAGGGGCCGCCAGCGCCGGGGCGGGGTGGCTGTTGGACCAGTGGCTCACCGAGGACACCACCGGTGCGGACCACGCGGCCGAGAACGGGATCGACGGTTCCTGAGCCCTGGGGCCGGGCCGGACCGCACGGCCCCAGGGGTGTGGTCCTCCCGGCGCGTCGCTTCCGGTGCGCCGGGAGGAACGGACGGGGAGCCGTTCCCGAACGCGGCGCCGCACCACGGGGGGTGGCTCGGGCGCCCACGGGACCGGGGCCCCGGGCGCCCGGGCGAGAAGGGAGCGGCGCCGGAGGCGTCCACCGGTCGGCGACGGGTGGGCGGGCAGGCCCGGAGCCTAGGCCAGAGCCCAGCCCTGGATCACCGCGGCGGCCCTGCGGTCGACCTCGGTGAGGGTTCGGCGCATCTCGAAGAGCCGCTGCCGGGCCCGCTCCGCCGACCCCTTGGCCTCCTCGCGCGAAGCGAGGACGAACTGGACCTGCTCGTCGATGGCATCGATCGCCTCGGCGAGGTTGTGGTCGATCCGGCGCCTCTGCTCGTCGAGCTGTTCGTGGGCCTTCACAGCGATGTGTCCCGCCCGCTCCCGGGCCTCCTCGCTGAGCTTGTCCGCCATCTCCTTGGCCACGGTCTCGACGATCCTCCGGTTGATCCGGTCCAACTTGACCAGCGTCTGCGTCAGTCCCGCCCCCAGCAGGACCGCGGCGAAGAAGAGCGGGTTGGTGAACCCGAGCAGGGCCAGGGCCACCGAGATGCCGATCTGCGGCAGCAGGCTCCTGACCATCTCCTTGAAACCGAACTGGGTCCCGATCACGGCGGCGCCGGGGTTGAGGAGCAACCCTCCGACTCCCCCGCCGATCCGCGACCACGTGGACGGCGTGTCCGGCTGGGAGACTCCGTCCACCTCCAGCAGGGCGCTCTTGACATCGTCGAGGTCCCGGGCGAAGGCGACCAGGCGCTCGCCGATCCGCTCCTCCAGGTCGTCGGCGCGCGCGGTGAGCAGGTCGGCGAGGTCCCCCTCCAACCACTCCTCGGAACGGGCGATGACGCGTTCGCTCAGTCCGTCGACCACCTCCCGGACCATGGCCTCCATGTTCTGTTTGGCCTTGAGCGGGTTCATCGTGACAGCGTTGCCCACCTCCATCTCCTCGGCCCAGACGGGGCACAACGCGGCGGTGGAGCGCAGGAAACGGGAGGCCTCCTCCTCGATCTGGGAACGCGTGGCCGTCAGGTGGTTGTCGATGGTGCGGCCGATGCTCTCCCGGTCCCGGCGCAAGCGCTCCAGAGGCTCCCGCTGGCGCTCGTACTCCTCGGTGAGCCGGACCACGTCCTTGTCCAGGAGAGCGGACATCTCGTCCACGTCGGCCCGTGCGATCTCGACCAGCCGCTGCACCTGGAGGGCCGGGGGGACGATCTTGAGCCGGCCGCGGTTCGTGGTGAGGAAACGCTCCAGCTCCTCCTCGAACCGCGGCAGCCCCGACCTCTCGACACGGTCCGGTTCGCCCGCCTTGCGGCCCTTGAGCGCGGTCAGGGAATCGACGAACATCACCCGGTCCTCGCCCAGGCCCCAGTACTCCTTGATCCGGGAGCGCAGATCGTCGACGACCTCGTCCACCTCGTCCTCGTCCACCTGGTTGACCCGGTTGACCAGAACGAACATGTTGTCGTGGCTGAAGGCGCGCAGCTGCTGGTCGACCACCTCACGCTCACTCTCCGACAGCGCCTGCAGCGCACTGAGGACGAGCACCACCGCGTCGGCCCGGTTGACGAACTCCAGGGTGACGCGGGCCCGGTCGGCGTTCTCGTTGAGGCCCGGGGAGTCGACGATCTCCACCCCCTGCCGGCACAGCTCCAGCGGCCAGCCGATCTCGGCCTTTCCCCAGGAGTCGGCCCGTCCCGGCCCCGCGTCCACCGTGATCGTCCTGTCCAGGTCCGCGACCGGGACGGACACACCGTTCGGGTCGAGCCCGTCGGGGTGGTGGGGGTCGATCCGGTAGAGCACCGCTCGACGTTCCTCGGCCCAACCGACGACGGTGAGGACCGCCGTGGTCGGCTTTCCGGTGGCCGGGAGGACCTTGTGCCCCAGCAGGGCGTTGATGGTGGTGCTCTTGCCCACGTTGAACTCACCGAGCACCAGCACGCTGAAGGTGTCGGTGGCCACCCGTTCACGCAGTTCCGCGGCGGTGTGCGCCAGGGCCTCCTGGCCCATGTCCTTGCCCACCTCGCCGAGGCGGGCGATGGCCTGGTCGAGTTCCCGGCGCATCCCCTGGAAACGCTCGTATCCGGCGTCCATGGTCACCCGTTCTCCTTCGTGTCGTGGTCCGATGCGGTGTCGATGACGGCGATGAGCTCGGCGGCCCGCGCCGCGACGGTGTCCCAGTGCGAGGCGCCGGAGGGGATCTCGACCGTCGCGGCGCCCCGCCGGTGCTCCTCCCTCAAGCGCACGACCTCCTCGCGCATGTGGCCGTACAGGCCGTCCAGACGCGCCCGCACCACCTCGGCGTGTTCGTGCAGGGCCCGGTCCACCAACGGGGGCAGCTTGGAGCGGACCGCCTCACGCTGTTCCTCCACCAGGTCGCGCAGCCGGATCTCGGCCAGACCCGTGCCGACCAGTGACGCGCTGAGCGCCACCGCCGGACCGATCCCGGGCAGGATGAGGGCGCCGAGGACCGCGGCTCCGGTCGGTCCCATCCGGTAGGTCAGCCTGCGCCGTCGCAGGTCGAGCCGGGCCGGGGAGTCGTCCACGGCCACCGGGGGCGGCTCGGCCGACTCCCGTGTCCGGTCCGGAGCTCCCAGGCGCACTCCGAAGGCAGCGGACAGCTCCTCGTCCAGGGACGCCAGGTCGGTCAGGGCCGCGTCGCGCACCTGGACGCCCGCGGCGCGGTCCCACTCGGCCAACTCGGCCTCCAGCCGCTCCCCCAGTTCCCTCTCCCACCACCGGCGGGGGTCGGATGAGGAGTCCACGCCACGGACCAGAGCCCGCACCAGCGTGTGACGGAACCGGTCGCGTTCGCGCATGAACCAGGCCAGGGACTCGTTGTGCCGGGCCCGGACGTCCTCACCGAGCCCGTCGAAGCAGCGCAACTCGTCGCCGAGCACCCCAGCGGCGGCCTCGGCCCCGGCCAGCGCCTGCTCGCGCAGGGCCCGTACCCGGTCACGGCCCCGATCGGCCTCGGACTCCACGCGGCGCAGGCACGCGACCAGCCGTCCGGACAGGTGCCGGACACGGGCGTCGCCCGGTTCGTCGAGGACCCGGCGCATCCACGGCCAGACCTCGTCTGAGGGGAGCACGCGCAGTTCGGGGGAGATCCGCGCCGCGCGCTCGCGCACGTGCGCGGTGACCTCCGCACGGTCCCCCTCGTCCACCAGGTCGAGCCGGGTGAGGGCGACCAGCACGCGGTCGGGCGTCAGGCCCCGGTCGAGCAGGTCGGCCAGGAGCCGCGTCTCCTGGAGGGACATGGCGGCGGCGGCCATGACCGGTACGACAACGGCATCGGCGGAGGCGACCATCGACGGCTCGCCCGGCGCGACGAGAAGCTCGCTTCCCTCCGGCAGCGGGGATTCCCGCGCCGTGACCTGGACGCGGAAGGACAGCACGGCAGGATCGCCCTCCTCCCACCAGGCCTCGCCGGGGACGGGCGACCGGCGGTCCCATCCGTTCGAGGTCTGGATCTCCACCCACTCGTCGGAGCCCGGGGAGATGAGGACGGGGGCGTCGGGTCCGACGTCGGACGGCAGGACCCGGCGGTCCAGCAGACCGTTGACGAACCGTGCGCGGGCGCGGGTGTGCAGGCCGGCCACGGCGATCCGCTGCGCCGCTCGGTCCGCATGGGCCGCGATCATGGTCAGCTCGGCGACCAGTTCGCCGGTTCCCGCCTGCTCCACCAGGTCTCGGGTGGCGGCGATCCAGTCCGCCAGGTGGTCGGTCATCGTTCTCCTCCGAAGTGGTCGACGGGGGTGGTGTCGGCTGCCTCACGCAGTCGTCGGCGTTCGTCCGCCACGGCGGACCGCCTCAGCGCCGCCTCTTCCCGCCTGTGGGTCAGGGCCAGGCGCCTGCGGTCGAGCAGGTCGTGCTCGACCCGTTGCGCGTCGGTGACCGCTTCGACGGTGGACAGGTAGGCCTCGCGGTAGCGCTCCACCCTCCGGTGCAGCTCCTCGCGCGCCCGGCGGGCCCGTTGAGCGGTGGAGCCGCGCAGCTGTCCGCGCACGTCCTCGAAAAGCGGGCCGACGGCCCCGACGGCTTCGTCCGTGACCCGTTTCTTCACCTTGGACACCGAGGGGGCGAAGACGGTGTTGGCCAGGACGGACCCGAGGACCCCGCCGACGAACACGCCGAAGCCGGGGAGGACGATGCCGCCGATCACCGCGCTGGCCAGGGCCACACCCGTCCTGGTCGCGCCGTCGCGGAGCCTGCCCTGCCAGGCGGCGGTGCTCGCGCCCTGGAAGGTGTCGTCCGCCACCGCCACGGCGGTGCCGGAGGACGGCCACGCGACGTGCACCGCTTCGACGTCGGGGGCCACGCGCTCCAGCCGTGTGTGGACGGCGCCGAACGCCTCCTCCAGCCGGGCCCAGGCCCTCTCCGCCTCTCGGTGCAGGACGGTGGCGGTGGTCGCGGTCCGTTCCCGGACGAGGTTCTCCACGGCCGAGGCGACCAGAGGGGCGAGATCGTTCTCGGCGGCCCGTTTGACCTCGTCGTGGGTGGTGCACGCCTCGATCAGCGCGCCGATGACCTGCTCGACACGTCGTTCGGCCCCTTCCACCGCCCGGTCCGTGTCCCGGTGGACCGCCTCCTCGGCCGCGGACAGGGCGATCATGGCCTGCCCGAGTTCGTCGGCGAGCAGTGCGCCGGGATCGGCGGGGGTGAGGGCGACCAGTGCGGTGCGGCGTCGCTCCAGGTCCTCCACCTCGGCACCCAGGCCTGTCTCCAGGTCGGCGAGCAGCCCGTCCACCAGCCTGAGCACGGTGTCGGCGATCGCCGCGGGGCGGTGCCGGGCCACCAGGCCGCGGAGGAAGGAAACGGTCCTGTCGAAGCGGTCCAGCCACACCTGGTCGGCCTCGGCCCCGCGCAGGGCCCGCACGGTCATCACGGGCACCGTCCACAACACGGGCACCCGCACAGCCAGACACTCGCGAACCCTGCGCACGGCCGCCCCGTGCAGGTCCTCGATGTTCTCCGCCTGGTCTGCCCGGGTGACCACGAAGGCGCACCGGGCCAGGAGTCCCTCGTCGAGGCTGTCGGTGAGGAAGTCGACCAGTGTGGCGGCCAGGAACTTGTCCTGGCGGCACACCACGACGGCGGCGTCGGCCTCCTCGACCGCCGCGCGGGCCGCCCTGGTGTGTCTGCGGCCCTCCTCCCCCTCCGAGGCCGTACCGGGGGTGTCGATCAGCACCAGTCCGTCGGCGAGCAGCGGTGAGGGGAACTCGACCCGGACCCGGGCCACCCGCGCGGCCACCGTGGGGTCGGTGGTCAGCACAGCCAACGCCCGACGCGCGTCCATCCGGTCGAGCAGGCGGCTGATCCGCGCGCTGTCCAGTCCCTCGCCGATCTCCTCCTCGACCGGGCGCAGCCGCTGCCAGCCCCCCGCCGGGGCGTGGTCGGTCCACCAGTGGCCGCCGTCGTGGAAGTCGGCCAGGACCCGCAGCCGCGGCCCGTGGGAGATCCGCACCGCGGCACCCGTGGTGCGCCGGGTGTGGGAGGCGAACAGCTCCGCACCCACGAGCGCGTTGAGGAACGTGCTCTTGCCGCTGGACACCTCCCCGAGCACCGCGAGATGGTAGTGGTCGTCGGCAAGGCGTTCGCGGACGTGCCGGATCCGAGAGTGCCATGCGTCCCGCCTGGGGTCCTGCGGATCGAACAGGTCGACCAGCCGCTCCACGAAGTCCAGGTGCTGTGCGCTGGTGTCCGACAACCGTCCCATAACAGGTTCCCCTCGTTCCCGTGGCCGCCCTGCGCCAGATCCAGTAGAGCGCCCCGGCTGGCTGCGAAACACGGAAAATGAAGGGATTGTCGGAAAATATCCACCGACCGTTCCACCGCTTCGCGGCTTCCGGGGCTTTTGGGGTGGTTAAGCTTTCCCCATCGCGTGAGCGGAGGCGCTATGGGTGAACGGTGGACCGGTCAACCCGACCTGCCTGCACCCGGTCGCTGGCCGTCGGTCTCCCTCCTGGGCGCGCTTCCCCGCGAGGCCGAACGGGCGCTGCTGAGCCTGGGCACACCACGCACCTACGAGCCCGGTTCCACGCTGATGATCGAGGGCGACCGCACCACCCACGTGGTCCTCCTGCTGGAGGGCTGCGTGAAGGTCATGGGAACCACGGGCGGTGGACGTCCCTCGCTCCTGGCGATCCGCGCCGGCGGCGACCTGCTCGGCGAGCAGGCGGCGCTGGACGGAGGCACCCGCTCGGCCACGGTGGTCAGCGCCTCGCACTCCCGCGCCCGCGACATCGGCCAGCGCACGTTCCTCGGCTTCCTGCACACCCACCCCGAGGCGGCCCTGGTGCTGAGCCGTTATGTCTCCGCCAAGCTGCGCCGCTCCACCCGCCATCGTGTGGACCTGGGCGGCAGCCCGGTTCTGGCCCGCCTGTGCCGGGTACTGCTGGAACTGGCCGACAGCCACGGACGGCAGGGGCCCGACGGGTTGCTGATCGGCTTGCCGCTCACCCAGCCGGAACTGGCGGCGCTGGTCGGCGCGGCGGTGCCCAGCCTGGAGCGGGCGATCCGGCAACTACGCGACGAGGGTGTGCTCACCACCGGATACCGCAGAGTGGTGCTGCGGGACAGCCAAGCCCTGACCCGGCACCTGGGGCAGCCGCCGGCGTGAGGGGACCGGTCGGGACCGGTGTGGCGCGCCGCTGGCCGGTGTCCGCCCGCACCGCACAACGTGTCCGCACCGGCCGTCCCGAACCGGAGTGCCCGCGATGGGCCCACCTGCCGTTCACCACCGTTGCCCGCCCCCAGCCCCGCAGGGCCTGACGGACCACGACCGGATGCCGTGAACAAGGCGGGATGGATCGGTGCGCTGACAGCCGCAGTCACGATCGTGGCCGCGCTGGGAGCCGGACTCCACCTCGGCGGCGGACCCACCACGCGCGATGGGCGGGAAGCCGCCTCCTGGGCCGTGGTCGTCACCGCCGCCACGGCCGCCCTCGCTCCGGCCGTCACCGTGTGGGTGGGGAGCAGACCGCCTTGACCCACCGCTGGGACGACCTGATGTGGTCCATCCCCGCGTGCGCGGGGAGCAGAGGTCCTACAACGCGCCCGCGTCGGCGGTGCCGGGTCCATCCCCGCGTGCGCGGGGAGCAGTCCTCGCCTCCCGGGGTGGCAGTCGCGGATTCGGGTCCATCCCCGCGTGCGCGGGGGGCAGGGGCACCACACGGCGCCGGACTGGGTGGTGGTGGGTCCATCCCCGCGTGCGCGGGGAGCAGGAGGACATCAGCTGGTCGTCACCGCGCGAGCTGGGTCCATCCCCGCGTGCGCGGGGAGCAGTATCCGCCCCGTGCGCGCGGGTGTTCGCGGAAGGGTCCATCCCCGCGTGCGCGGGGAGCAGGTTGATCCGTCACATACAGACATCGGGGGGATGGGTCCATCCCCGCGTGCGCGGGGAGCAGCCGCACGCGAAGTGTCTGGAGCAGTACCGCCAGGGTCCATCCCCGCGTGCGCGGGGAGCAGACTTCCTGACCTGGACTTTTACTCTCTCCGGTAGCTCAAATTTGCAAGTTGTTGAAAATCAGACACAAGAAACAAAAATGAACAAATATCCACACTAAGCCCCATAAGCCACGAAATCCCGCTCATCATCATAGAGTCCGTCCACCCCGATCACCTCACATCATCCACGGAATGACAACCTCACCCCGGAGAACACCCTCGACACCCCACCAACACCGAGAACCTCGCGAAGTGCCATCGGACGCCGCCCACCAGCCGTGTGTGCTCCGTTTATGCTCCGCAGTTCCGTACTGACACGACACCCGGCGGCATCCCACGGCCTCAGACAGCACGACGGATCGGGTGGGGTGACACGAAACGGCACGAAATGACGCCTGGCGGCACCAGATCACCGGACTTCTCATCCGATGGCCACAGGTTCGAATCCTGCCGGGTGCGCCACAAAACCCCAGTTCAAAAGGGGTAAACGGGGGCCTCGAACGAGGTCCTCGACGCGTTTTCGGGGCGTGTGTGCTCCTGGTGTGCTCCCCAGTGCAAGATCCCGTGCAAGACAGCCCCCGCCTCTGGAGCACTTTGCCCTCCCGTGACCCGACGGCCCTGCCCTGGGCATGACCGTGCGCCCACCAGGCTCCTATAGCCGACCGATAACCGGGCCCATGTAGCGCCCCGTCGCTCCGTCGGAGCGAACACGGCCGTTTCAGCCGGGACCCCTTACCCCGATGGGTTTCACACGCCACAATCTTCCCCATGGACAAAGCGAGGCGTACATGCGCCAAGGGGTAGTCCTCAACGACAGGTACCGGCTGGACTCCAGGCTCGGCCACGGAGGAATGGGCCAGGTGTGGCGTGCCCTGGACCTCACCCTCGATCGGTTCGTGGCGATCAAGCTCGTCCTCGACCACGAATCCGAGGAACTGGAGCACCGTCTACGACGCGAGGGCCGGGCGGCAGCTCGCCTGGACCACCCTTCGATCGCCAAAGTGTTCGACATCGGCAGGCACGACGAGCACGTGTACCTGGTACTCGAGCTTCTCCGGGGAGACGACCTTGGCCGGATACTCACCGGTCGCACCCGGGGCCTGGATCTCGGCTCCGTTCTGGACATCGGCGCCCAGGTCGCTGAAGGGCTGGCCGCCGCCCACCGGGCAGGTGTCATCCACCGTGACATCAAGCCCGCCAACCTCTTCAGGACGTCGGACGGCCGAGTGAAGATCTGCGACTTCGGCATCGCGTGGCTGGACAACGCCACCCATGGCCTCACCCGGGGAGCGCTCGGCAGCCTGCCCTACATGGCGCCCGAGCGCTTCGACTCACGACCGGTCGGCGCCCGGGCCGATCTCTACGCCCTCGGTTGCACCCTGTACGAACTGTTGACGCTGGAGCCGCCCTTCACGGGCGACATGCCCGCCGTCATCCACGGGCATGTGAACAGACCGCCCCGCCCGCTCTCGGCCCAGAGGAAGGATGCCCCGGAACAGCTCGACCACCTCCTGCACGAACTCCTCGCCAAGGATCCTGGCGAACGTCCGCGGAACGCCCGAGAGGTGGCCGAGCGGCTCCGAGACATTCCGTTCGATACAGGGAAACGCTCATCGAGGCCCGTCGGTATCGACCTCGGTACGACGAACTCGTGCGTCGCGGTCCTGGAGGGCGGCGAACCCA
>NZ_JBVMUY010000057.1:0-38360 GCF_055632325.1 Nocardiopsis sp. KDC1DS13DA1 | reverse complement strand
AGGTCGCTGCCACGGTTTTTCTTGGAGGGGGTCGTCCTTGTGGGGACGGCCCCCTTTTTTGTGCGCGGGTTTGTGCGGTTGTGAATGGGGGGTGTCCGGGTGGGCACCCCCCATTTTTGCGTTCGGGCATGACCGTGTGGGCGGGGGTGGGGTCCCCCCGTTTTCCAGGAAACCGCAGGAACGGGGTCGGGTGCCACCCCTGATGGCGGGCCTGTGGACGCACCGGGCCCGCGAGGGGGCTCCCCCCCGCGGGCCCGTCTGCCGTCGGGCCCGGCGAACCACACCGCGGGGGTGCGCCGGGTCAGGCGTGAAGGTCGGCGGCCTCGATCTCCTCACGGGTGATGCCCAGGATGAAGGCGATCGCGTCCAGGTAGGGGACGGTCACCGACGTGTCCGCCTGCTCGCGGACGACGGGCTTGGCGTTGAACGCCACACCCAGTCCGGCGGTCTGGAGCATGTCCAGGTCGTTGGCACCGTCGCCGATGGCGACCGTCTGGGTGAGGGGCACCCCGGCCTCGTCGGCGAACCGCTGGAGGGTCGTCGCCTTGCCCTTGCGGTCGATGATCGGACCCACCAGTTCACCGGTGAGCCGCCCGTCCACGACCTCCAGGGTGTTGGCCGCCGAGTAGTCGAGGTCCAGGAGCTCTACCAGGGAGTCGGTGATCTGGGTGAACCCGCCGCTGACGATGCCGCACTCGTAGCCCAGGCGCTTCAACGTACGCACCAGGGTCCGGGCGCCCGGCGTCAGGACGATCTCCTCGCGCACGCGGTCGATCGCCGAGGCGTCCAGTCCGCGCAGCAGTGCCACCCGGGCGCGGAGGGACTCCTCGAAGTCCAGCTCCCCGCGCATCGCCTGTTCGGTGACCTTGGCGATCTCCTCCTCACAGCCCGCGTGGGCGGCCAGGAGCTCGATCACCTCGCCCTGGATCAGGGTCGAGTCCACGTCCATGATGATGAGGTGCTTGCCCCGGCGGTGCAGCCCGCTCGACTGCACGGCGACGTCCACGGCCTGGGTGCTCGCCTCCATCGCCAGCTCGGCGCGGAGCTGGTCGGCGCTGCCTCCGGAGATGTCCATCTCGACGGAGGTCACGGGGTAGCTGGAGAGCCGCTCGATGCGGTCGATGTTGGCTCCCGCCCGGGCGACGCAGGACGTGATCGCGGCCAGGGCCCCGGGGCGGAGCGGATCCGCCAGGACGGTGACGTGGAGGCGGTTGGGGTCGTAGGCGTTGACCCGTCCGTTGCCGTCCCCGTACTCGGTCTCCATGTCGAGGTCGATCGCGGTCTTGTCCAGCGCGCCGCGGACCTCCTCGAAGACCCGGTGCCGGGTCACACCGGGAGCGACGCGTTCGTCCACCTCCAGGATCACGCCCAGGACCAGGCGACCGCCGAGGACGACCTGTTCGAGGTCGACGATGGCCACCGGGAAGACGGAGAGGGTACTGAGCAGACGCGCGCTGATGCCCGGACGGTCGCGTCCGGTCACCGTGACCGACAACGTGGTTTCATCATTCATGACGTCATCCACGGTACTCCGCCCTACCCCGACCGCGATCGGCAGGTCAGCCTCTTTTCGCAGGTCGTTCACTATATGGACAGCTGTCAGTGCTTCGGCTTCTTCGCCTTGACGTCGATTCCGCCCAGCATGCAGGTGCCGGTGAGCCGCACGACCGGGGCGTTCGGCTCCGTGACCTGGTCAGTACCGTGCACGTCGGTACCGCCCAGGATCGCGGACGTGTTGTTGATCACCCTGACCCCGTGCGGCACGGTGATGTCGACTCCGCCCATGATGACGGCCAGCTGGATCGTCACCTCGTTCTGGCTCAGGACGGCCTCGCGCAGGTCCAGCTCCACCCCTCCGCACAGCACGGACACGTTGGTGCGCGGCTCCACCAGCCAGCGGCCCTTGCGCTCACAGCCGCCGAAGACGGCCACCAGGTTCTCCGACCCCTTGCTCCGCTCGGCCAGGTCCCGGGCCTCGGCGCCCAGGGACGGGGGACGGTACCCCTCCTGCTGGTCCGTCGGGAGGTCCTGGACCAGTGGCGCGAGTTCGCCGACGGTCTTGGCCCGGTAGAGGCCGTCCAACCGCTCCTCGAGCTCCGTCGGGCTCAGTCGGCCTTCGGCCAGGGCCTCCCGGAGCCGGGCGGCGACCTCGTCGCGGTCCGCGTCGGAGGCTCGGATGTGGTCGGGCTGCATGGTCTCCTCGTTCCCTCGTCTCCACCTGTCAACCAGTATTGGGGGCGGGCGGCGGTGCCGGATCAGGTAACGCCCCTGGGAGAACCCGGAGATCGGCCGGCCCGGGCCGGGCACCGTCCCCTCGCGCGGCCACCCGAGGGGGCTGCCGGCGCCCGAACACGGTCCGAAGCGGAGCGGAGGACCAGAGCAAACACAGTCTCAGGTGCGTGGGGGGATCGCCGCGTGCGCGGCCACCTGTGCGCGGCGCACGGCCATGTCGAGCCGCCGGAGCGCCTCGCGCCGGCTCTCCGCCTGGTGGACGGTCAGACCCCGGCCGGAGAGCGGCTCGGCCAGTTCGACGACGTGCGCGAGGCGTTCGGCCTGCGCGGCCAGCCGGTGGGCGCGCGGTGGGTAGCCGTGCGCGAGCGGAGGGGCCTGACGGCTCTCCAGGGCGCTGAGGGCCTCCGCCCCGAACCCGGTGACGTCGTCCACCCCCTCCAGGGTCCGGGTGACCTCCAGCAGGGTCAGTTTGAGCTGTTGCTCGGCCTCGGCCAGACCGGGGACCTGGGGCACGGCGTTGACGGCCCGGAACGGTCTCCACGAAACGCCCACATAGGATGATCCTCGCCGGTCGGGCGTGGGCACCAGGCCCAGCTGTTCGTCGGCGAGCTGCAGCAGGACGCCCTCCCTGGCCTCCACGGCGGCCTGGTTCAGGTCCTTGGGGCCGACCAGCCCCAGCGGATCCCCCCAGGCGGGCAGCGCGAGCCGGAACACCGACAACCCGAGGCCGCCGAGGCGGACCAGCGCGGACCGCAGCGGGACGCCGCTGTCGAACGGCAGGTCGTCGGCGGGTACTGTCCCGATCAGGTGGGGGCCGCCCCGGCGCTCCACGGCGTCGACGGCGTCGTCCAGCCCGACGTGTCCGGACAGCCAGGCGTTGCCCCAGGCGACGAGCGGTGCGGACGTGAGATGCATTGCTACAGGGTAGGTCGGCCGGTGCACTGGTGCGGGACGTGATGTGAGGGAGGACGATGGACGGGCGTGTGGTGGGCCTGAGCGGGGTCACGGTGCGGCGTGGGGGTTCGGCCCTGCTGAGCGGGGTCGACTGGACGGTTCGGGAGGGTGAACGGTGGGTCATCCTCGGGCCGAACGGCGCGGGGAAGACCACGCTGCTCAATGTCGCCTCCAGTCAGCTGTTCCCGACGGAGGGCTCGGTCGAGATCCTCGGCGAGCGGCTCGGCGGTGTCGACGTGTTCGAGCTGCGGCCGCTGATCGGCTACGCGAGCGCCGCGGTGGCGGGGCGGATCGAGGAGGGTACCCCGGTCATCGACCTGGTGCTCAGCGCCGCCTACGGCTATCTGGGCCGGTTCCGGGAGGAGTACGGGATCCCGGACTACGGCCGGGCCCGCGCGCTGCTGGGCCACTGGGGTGTGGGCGACCTCGCCGACCGCGAGTTCCACACGCTGTCCGAGGGCGAGCGCAAGCGCGTCCTCATCGCCCGCGCGCTCATGTCCGACCCGGAGGTGCTGCTGCTCGACGAACCCGCCGCCGGGCTGGACCTGGGCGGCCGTGAGGACCTGCTGCGGCGGCTGGGCGTGCTCGCCCGCAACGAGGCGGCGCCGACACTCGTCGTGGTCTCACACCACGTCGAGGAGATCCCGGTGGGCTTCACGCACGGTCTGCTGCTGAGGGAGGGCGGTGTGGTCGCCGCGGGTCCGTTGGACGAGGTGATGACGGCGGACACGCTCACGGAGGCCTTCGGCCTGCCGCTGAAGGTGGAGCGTGACGGCGACCGCTGGAGCGCCCGCGCTCTCTGACCATTTGGGATTGAGTTAATCGGAGCAATCTATTGACCACAATTCCTGTGTCTGTCCGGATATGGTCGCCTCTGAGGCATATGGGGTAGCGTCATCGAACGGTGAACGGATCGCTCCATTTCGGCGCGCTTTATGATCATCGGGTGGGCGGGACCGCCGATACGCGGTCCGCGCCCGCTCCCCTGACCCCGTTGGGAAATTCGGAGCCGCCCTGATGCCGCTGCTGAACGCCGCCCCCCGCTTCGAGACGGGGGTCGCCCCATGACCATGATCATCATCGTCGCGCTCTTCGTCGCCGTTCTGCTGATCATCTTCTGGCGGAGCGTGCGTATCGTTCCGCACTCGATGGAGGACGTCGTCGAGCGGTTCGGTAAGTTCCACCGGACGCTGAACTCGGGTTTCAACGTCGTCATCCCGGGCGTGGACCAGGTACGGGAACGGATCGACCGACGGGTACAGGTGGTCAGCTTCCCACCGCAGTCGGCGATCACCGAGGACAACCTCGCGGTGGAGGTCGACTCCGCGGTCTACATCCGCGTCGTCGACGCCTACCGGGCCACCTACGAGGTCGCCAACTTCATCCAGGCGGTCGAGCAGCTCACCCTGGCCACGCTGCGCAACGTCATCGGCGGCATGAACCTGGAGGCCACGCTCACCTCCCGCGACGAGATCAACCGCGAACTGAAGACGGTCCTCGACGAGGCCACCTCCGACTGGGGCATCGAGATCAGCCGGATCGAGCTCAAGGGCATCGAGCCGCCCTCCTCCGTGCAGGAGGCGATGGAGATGCAGATGCGCGCCGACCGGGAGAAGCGCGCCCAGTTGCTCAGCGCCGAGGGTGAGAAGCAGTCGGCCGTGCTGCGCGCCGAGGGTGAGCGCTCCGCGGCGGTGCTCCGGGCCAAGGGCGCCGCGGAGGCGCAGATGCTCACCGCCAAGGCCGACGCCGACGCACAGACGCTCCGGGCGCGCGGTGAGGCCGACGCGATCCACATCGTGTTCAAGTCCCTGCACGCCAGCAGAGTGGACCAGGACGTGCTGGCCTACCACTACCTCCAGAAGCTCCCGGAGATCGCGCGCGGCGACGCGAACAAGGTGTGGATCGTCCCGTCCGAGATGGGCAGGGCGCTCCAGGGCGTCGGTGACGCCTTCGAACGGCTGCGCGACGAGGTCGTCGGGGTCTCCTGAGCCCCGGGCCCGCTTCGGGCGCCACCGAGGGGTCCCCGACCCCCGGGGCGCCCGAACACGGGCCGGGGCCAGGCGGAGGCCAGTGCCGTCCCCCACCCCGACCCCATGGTCCGATGACCGGTTCTCATAGTCTGTGGGGAATCTTCTCCGGACGTCCGGGGATCGGAACGGACCTGGAGTGTCGGGGATGGAACTGTGGGAGGCCGCGGCCGTCCTCCTTGCCGGAGTCGCGGCCGGGGGGATCAACATCATCGCCGGGTCGGGCACCCTGTTCACCTTCCCCGTGCTCCTGGCGCTCGGCTACCCCCCGGTGACCGCGACCGTCTCCAACACGATCGGACTGGCCCCGGGTTCGCTCAGCGGCACCATCGGCTACCGGCACGAGCTGAGGGGGCAGCGCACCCGGATGCTGCGCCTGGGCGGCGCGGCCTTCGTCGGCGCGCTCACCGGGGCCATGCTCCTGGTCTACCTGCCGCCGGGGGTGTTCGAGACCGTCGTGCCGTTCATGATCGGCACGGCGTGCGTCCTCATCCTCTTCCAGCCCCGGATCTCCGCGTGGGCCCGGTCGCGCAGACCCGCGCACCCGAACGGCGGACCGCTGCTCCCGGCGGGCTGCTACGCGACCGGCGCCTACGGCGGCTACTTCGCGGCGGCGCAGGGGATCATCCTGTTGAGCATCCTGGGCACGGCTCTGGACGACGACCTCCAGCGCATCAACGCCCTCAAGAACGTCCTCACGACCATCGCCAACAGCACGGCGGCGGTGTTCTACATCGTCTTCGCCGCGCCCTCGTGGCCCGTGGTGGCGCTGATCGCGGCCGGCACGGTCATCGGCGGGCACCTGGGCGCGCGCTACGGGCGCCGGCTCAGCCCGGCGGCCCTGCGGGTGTGCGTGGTGGTCGTGGGCCTGGTCGCCGCCCTCCAGCTCGTCATGGGGCGGATCTGAGTTCCGGGCCCCTTCCGCCCCGGGCCCTGCTCAGCCCTTGAAGTACCCGCGGCGGGTGGCGTCCTCCACCAGCGCGGCGGCGTAGGCGCCCAGGGCCTCGGAGCCCTCGGCGATCAGCTTGACCTTCTCCATGACCTGGGCGCGGGTGATCCCGAAGCGCAGCCAGGTACCGCCCTCGTTGTGCCAGTTGGCCAGCATGGGCGCCAGCCGGTCGACGGCCCGGGCGAAGCGGGCCTCGGGGGTGCGCCGGGCCTCGAACTCGTTCCACAGGTCGCGTGCCCGTTCGGCCTGGTCCTCGGGCAGCAGGGGGAAGATGCGGTCGGCGGCGGCGCGTTCGCGTTCGGCCTGGGTCTCGGCGTTGACCCGGTCGAAGATGTAGGTGTCCCCGGCGTCGATCTCGACGATGTCGTGCAGGACGAGCATCTCGGTGACCCGGTCGATGTCGGTGCCCCGGGGGGCGTACTCGGCGAAGGTGCGCGCGGCCAGGGCCAGGTGCCAGGAGTGCTCCGCCGCGTTCTCCCGGCGGGAGCCGTCGACCAGCAGGTTCTGCCGCAGGACGCGCTTGAGCTTGTCGACCTCCAGGAGGAAACGCAGCTGCGCGTTCATCCGCTCGTTGTCGACCCCGCTGGCAAAGACCGGTGCCGGTTCCGTCACGTGGTTCGCCCTCCTGATGGATGAGTCGAAACGGTCAGGTGGACCGCTCGCGCGGTCGCCACTGGATGATCCCATGGAACGCGTACCAGCTGTCGCGGCGGCGTCCGCCGAACGGCCGCGGGGAGAGGGCGGGTGGTGCACACGGTGAACGGCCGGTGCCGGTGCGCGGTGCCGGGCGTCCGGAACGCCGGCGGAGCGGCGGCTAGGCCTCCGCGGCTGCCCGGACCTGCACGGAAGAGGTCAGGTGCCGGTGCAGCCACTCGGTGAGGGCGCGGTCGGTGAGGACACCCGCCGGGGTGAGCGGTCCGGGTTCGAGACCGGGCTCGGGACCGATCGTGTGGGCCAGGTCGGGGACGACGATGTGACGCAGGGCATGTTCCGGAGCCCGGGCGCGGAGGGCGTCGTGCAGGGCCCGGCCGTCGTCGGGGGAGACCACGTCGTCCCGGCCGCCGTTGACGATGAGCAGCGGTGCGCGCCCGCGCCCGACGTCCGCGGCGCGGGCGGTGAGATCCAGCCAGTCACGGGTCTGGTGTGCCTGGTCGGTCCACGCGTAGGGGGAGCCGGTGCGACGCTCGCGGGCCGCGAGGACCAGGGCGGGGTCGACGACGGGGTTGATGACGGCGGCCGCGCCGACCGCCAGGCGGCTCTCGGCGAGCGCGAGCAGCACGGCGGAGGCGCCGGCCCCGACGCCGACCAGGCCGACGGGGTCCTCGGTGACGGGGAGAAGGTCGCGCAGGGCGTCGGTGACGCGGTGCAGTTCGGCGGCGGCCTCCTCGACCACCGGGCCGAACAGTTCGACCAGGTAGTCGCGTTCACCGCGCTGGTTGATCTCGGCGACGCCGCCCTCCGGCAGCCGGGCCCCGAACAGGGGCAGTCCCAGGTACACGCGCCACGCGGGGAGCGGTGCCATGGGCACGGCGCCGGCCAGGGCGGCCTCGCCCCGGGGCGGTTCGAAGGCGTGCAGGGCGAGGACGAGGGGCGCCGGGGTGTCACTGGCGGCGGGAGGAAGGGCCAGGTAGGGGACACCGGCGGCCGTTCCGGTGATCGGGCGGGTGAGGGTGCTGGCGTCGGCTACCACGGGTGGCCGCCTCCGTTGCGCTGGGAGAAGTCGGACAGGTAGCTGCTGACCAGGCGCTTGGCCTCGCGGATGAGGTCGGGGTCGCCCTCCGGGTCGTGGCGGAAGGCGAGCTTGAGCACCGAGTCGGCGGCTTCGACGGCCACGTGGATGGCGCGGTCGAGGTCGTCGGTGTCGGAGATGCCGGTGACGGAGACGATGATGCCGCGCAGGCGGACCGAGATGACCTGGTTGTTGTCGATACCGCCGTTGAGGAGCCTGCGGTCGACGATGTCGCCGAAGTGGAGGCTGCGGAAGCCGGGGATCGTGCGGTGCATGTCGATGTACTCGTCGATGACGGTGTCGACGGCCACGGTCCAGTGGGAGAAGGAGGCGTCGGCCAGGCGTTCGGTGACGCGTGCGCCGAACTGGTCGAGGAAGCGCAGGCCGAGTGCCTGGGTGATGGCCTTCTTGTCGGGGAAGAACTGGTAGACCGAACCGATGGCGACGCCGGCGCGTTCGGCGATGCGGGTGGTGGAGAGGTTGTCGTAGCCGATCTCGTCGAGGAGTTCCGCGCAGCAGTCGAGCATGCGCTGCACTCTGAGCATGCTGCGCTGCTGTGCGGGGAGCCTGCGGAGCGGAGCCTGGGCGAAGGCGAGGTCCTCTGCGGCGAGGCTGACCGGCCCACCGCCCTCGCGCGACACGTGGGACCCGTTCGCGCCGCCAGGGGACCGCCTCGGCCGCTGGGACGTTGAGCTTCGGGGATTTGTCGTCACGCCACCTATGATGCCTTTCCGGAATCACCTGGTTCCGTGGAAATTCCAGTTTCGTTCCGGAGATCGTTGCGGAAGTGCCCGCGGTCTCCGTGCTACGGGTGTTGTTCGAGGTCACGAAGGTGGTTCCGTCGAATGTGACGGATGTCCCCTTCGTTGGTTGTTGTGTGGATTGTCGTCGTCACTGTTCGTGTGGGGCGGACGTTACCCGGAGGGGACGACACTTTACCGCCGGGCCCGTGGCAGTGTGGGAACGTTCCCAAGGACGCGTACACCCCCTACGTACCCCCTGCTGGAGGTTGAGGCATGACCACCGACGCTCCCGACACCACGCCCCACGAACTCGACGCGGTCATGGAACGGTCGGCCGCCGCGGCCCCGCGTCTGGCCGCGATGGCACCGGCCGACCGGGCCCGGCTGCTCCGGGCCGTCGCCGACGCGCTGGACGCCGCCGCCGACGAGCTCGTGCCCCTCGCCGTGGCCGAGGCCCACTACCCCGAGGCGCGCTGCCGCGGTGAGATCGGCCGCACCACCTTCCAACTGCGGCTGTTCGCCGACGTCGTGTCCGAGGGCACCCACCTGGAGGCGGGGATCGACGAGGCCGACCCGGAGTGGGGCACGCCCCGGCCGGACCTGCGGCGCCTCCTCGTTCCGCTCGGCCCGGTCGTGGTGTTCGGTGCGAGCAACTTCCCCTTCGCCTTCGCCACCGCGGGCGGCGACACCGCCTCCGCGCTGGCGGCCGGGTGCCCCGTCGTGGTCAAGGGCCACCCCGGACACCCGCGGCTGGCGCGGCGCACCGCCGAGCTGGTCACCGCGGCGCTCAGTGCGGCCGGTGCTCCCGAGGGAACGTTCGCACTGGTCACCGGGGTCGAGACCGGTAAGCGCGCGGTCACCCATCCGCGCACCCGTGCCGTGGGTTTCACCGGTTCCATCCCCGGCGGGCGCGCGCTCTACGATCTCGCGGTCTCCCGTCCGGACCCGATCCCCTTCTACGGGGAGCTGGGCAGCCTCAACCCCGTGTTCGTCACACGCGCCGCGATGGCGGCGCGGGGCAAGGAGATCCTCGCCGGCTACGCGGAGTCGGCCACCCTGGGCTCCGGGCAGTTCTGCACCAAGCCCGGGGTCGTGTTCGTTCCCGGGGACGCCCCGCTGGACGCCCTGGTCGAGGACTTCTCCGAGCGGGCCGCGGCACCGCTGCTCAACGAACGGGTGGCCGAGGGCTTCAGCCGGGTCCTGGGCGACCTGTCCGACCACCCGGCCACCGAGGTCCTGGTGAGGGGGGACGCGACCGGTGACGGGTGGTCCCCCTCGCTGCTCCGGACCGACCTGGACACCCTGCTGGGGCACGCCGACGAGCTCCTGCGGGAGTGCTTCGGCCCCGCCACCCTCGTGGTCACCTACACCGACGAGGACCGGCTCCCGGAGCTGGCGGGTGTGCTGCACGGCCAGCTCACGGTCACCGTGCACGGAGAGGAGGACGACGCCGTCGCGCCCGCGCTCCTGGCCGTGGGAGCCGCGCTGGCCGGGCGTGTGGTGTGGAACGGGTGGCCCACGGGCGTGGCCGTCACGCACACCATGACCCACGGCGGGCCCTACCCGGCGACCACGGCACCGGGGCACACGTCGGTGGGCAGCACGGCGATCCGCCGGTTCCTGCGGCCGGTGACCTACCAGTCCGTTCCCCAGCCGCTGCTGCCGCCGGAGCTGCGCGACGACAACCCGCTGGGGGTGCCGCGCCGGGTGAACGGCGTCCCGGAGTAGTTGGGGCTGCGCCGGGGCGCGCGGGCCCCGAACAGGCGCCGGGTGGCTTCTGACGGCCCCGTGTGAGCTTCCACCGCCGGGGTTGGGAACGGGGTGTGCGCGCGCGTAGTCTCGCGCCCATGGAGACCAACCCGACCCCGGCCGCCGTCGACGCGCTCATCAGGGACCTGCCCAAGGTGGAGCTCCACGTCCACCTGGAGGGCTCGATGCCCGCGGACACCCTGTTCACCCTGGCCCGGAAGCACGGGCTGACGAAGGTGCCCGACGACCCGGAGTCCCTCCGCGAGTGGTACGCCTTCACCGACTTCCCGCACTTCGTCGAGGTGTACCTGGAGTCCGTGGGCGCCCTGCGCGAGGAGGAGGACTTCGCCCTCCTGGCGTCCGTGGTGGCCGAGGGGCTGGCCGGGCACAACGTGCGGTACGCGGAGCTGCACGTGAGCCTGTACGGACACCTGATGCGCGGAGTCCCCGCCCGGGTGGTCTTCGACGGGATCGAACACGCCAGGGTGGCGGCCGAGCGCGACCACGGCATCCAGCTCCGGTGGATCCCGGACTTCCCGGCCGACTTCGGGCTGGAGAGCGCGGAGCGGACGGTCGAGGCCGTGCTGGGGGAGGCGCCGCACAGCGTGGTCGGTTTCGGGGTCGGCGGGGTGGAGACCCCGTTGGAGCAGTACGCGCAGGTCTTCGGCCGGGCGCGTGCCGCGGGCCTGGCGAGCCTGCCGCACGCCGGTGAGCACGGCGGCCCCGAACGGGTACGTGAGGCGCTGGACGTGCTGCGGGCGGAGCGGATCGGCCACGGTATCGACTCGATGCGGGACCCGGACCTGGTCGCCCGCCTGGTCGACGAGCAGGTGCCGGTGGACGTCAGCCCCACCTCCAACGTGTGCACGCGCGCCGTGGGGGAGATCGGGGAGCACCCGCTGCCGCGCATGCTGGACGCCGGGCTGCTGGTGACGCTCAACACCGACGACCCCACGATGTTCGGCACCGACCTGACCCGCGAGTACCGTACCGCCCACGCGCTCGGCCTGTCCCCGGCCGACCTGGTGCGGTTGGCCGCGAACGGGGTGCGCGCCTCCTACCTGGGCGCGGCGCGCCGCCACGCGCTCCTGTCGGAGATCGCGGCCGTCGCCGGGCGCCACGGTGTCGAGGCGCCCGGCGTGTAGGCGGTGCGCGTTCCGGGCCCGGCGCGCCCGTACTAGGCGGGCGAGTCGGTCAGGGGCAGTCCGCACTGGTTGCGCATGTCCACCCAGGTCTGGCGGGGCTGGTCGGCGGCCGTTCCCTCGTAGGGGACGGGGACGCCGCCCTGGATCCGGGCGGGCGCCCAGTCGGACCCGGTGACGCGCCCGTCGTCGAACGTGAGGGTGAGGACGCCGCTCTCGGCGGTGGGCCCGTCGAAGTTGTAGAAGACGAAGTTGCCCAGCCCGTAGTGGACGTAGGAGTCGCCGGTGAAGCCGCCCGGCGACAGGACGTGGGCGTGGCCGCCGACGACGGCGTCGGCGCCCACGTCGATCAGCTCCTGGGCCAGGGTGGGGGCGTGCCCGATCGGGCAGTGGGAGCCCTCCAGGCCCCAGTGCAGGAACACGACGACGTTGTCGACCTCGGCGGCGGCCTCGGACACGGCGACCAGCATCCGCTGGCGGGCCTCGCCCTTGACGGAGGCCAGGCCGGGCTTGCCCTCGCCCGCGGTCCAGGCGCCGATGAGGTGGTCGTCGAGGACGTCGGTGGCGCCGAACAGGGCGACCGTCTGCCCGTTCACCTCGGCGATGTGGGGGGTGTACGCCTCGTCGGCGTCGTTGCCCGCGCCGACCAGGGCGACGGGTGAGGCCTCGCCGTTGGCGAGGGTGTCGGCCAGCCCGGCCTCCCCGTAGTCCATGCCGTGGTTGTTGGCGACGGAGGCCACGTCCACCCCCGCGGCGTCCAGGGCCTCCAGGGCCGTGGCGGGGGCGCGGAAGACGTACCGCTTGTTCGGCGCGGGGGTGCCGCCCTCGGTGACGGCGGTCTCCAGGTTGACCATGGCCAGGTCGGCGGCGGAGAGCTGGCTCGCGACCGGGCCCATGGCGGTCGCCGGGTCGTTCAGCCGGGGTTCGAGGATGCCCTCGAACATGACGTCGCCGCCGAAGGCGATGGTGAAGGGCTCGGCGTCCTCGGGTGAGGGGCTGGGCGAGGCGGTGGATCCCTGGAGGGCGGCGTCACCGGCGTCACCGGTGTCCTCGGTCGGGGTCCCGGGGGAACAGGCGGTCACGAGGAGCACGCCCGCGAGCAGGAGGGAGCCGCCGCTCGTCAGGTGGCGGGGACGCGGATGCGGGGGACGGGAGGACATCGGTGGCTCCTGGAGGTGGGGGCGTCGGGGTCCGCAGTAAAGGACGCGTGTCCCATGTGTCTGGTTTGCCTGGCGTGCGGTCGGTCGGCGCCCCCGGCCGTCGGTGTGCCGGCGTCCCCGCTCGCCGTGGGGCGGGCCGGAGGGGTGGGGTGCGACCTCGCGGGGCGTGTCGGGGCGGGTGCTCCTTCCCAGGTGAGGTTATCTCATTTCCGGCTTTCAGTGTGAATTGGACATATTGCTACTGCGTGTTCGACTCGGGTGGTCCAACCCTTGTTCTGGTGTGATTACGGGCACTAACCGACGAAGTGGATTAGTGGACATGTGTCGGGATGGGTGAAATTTTCTTCCCCCTGATTGCAACTGTGAGCGCTTGTACATGTGCGAAGAGTAATCAATGATCAGTCCTTGAACAGGGATTACTTCGCTGTGTCGCATTGTTTTTACATAGAGTTCCGACGGTGCCGATAAACATTTCCGAAAAACGCCTGCGCGTACCCGGAGGCTTGCTAACGTTTCGGTCCGTCGCTGGTTGCCCCAGGGGAGAACCCCAAGGAGCCGCGACCTCCGCACGTACGCGGGCCGCCCCGCCTCATTCACCTCACCGGTGACGGGCCCGCCTTCGCCGTGGCGGTGGAACCACTCCGTGGTCGACACGGACCCGGTTCCGCCCGCGGCGTCTCGCGCCCCTTCGGCGCGACCGCCTGGCTGTCTTCCGTGAAAGGTCCCAGCAGCACGATGCGCAACACACTCCGCTACCCCTTCGCTACCGTCCTCACCGCCGGACTCGTGGTGGCCCCCCTGACCGCGGCCCTCGCCGACACCGCCACGGACGGCTCCGGCAGCGTCGCCGGCGGCAACCAGGTCGTCGTCCCCGTCGACGTCCAGGCCGACCTGTGCGGCAACGCGCTCGCGGTGCTGGGCATCTCCAGCGCCGAGTGCGACCAGGTGTCCGAGGTGCTGTACGAGGCCAGCGGGCAGGGTGCCACGACCGACGGCTCCGGCAGCGTGGCGGGCGGCAACCAGATCATCGTCCCGGTGGACGCCGCCGTGGACGCCTGCGGCAACGCGGTCGCCGTCGGCGGTGTCTCCCAGGCCGACTGCGTCGAGGTGGTCGAGGCCCTGGAGGAGGAGTCCGGGGCCGAGCCCGCCTCCACCGCCTCCACGAACGGCTCCGGCGGTGTGGCCAGCGGCAACCAGATCATCGTCCCGGTGGACGTCGCGCTCAACGTCTGCGGCAACTCGGTGGCGATCCTGGGCGCCTCCAGCGCCGAGTGCACCACCATCATCAACGTCATCCAGGCCTCCCCCGAGAACGAGGGCGGACCCACCACCGACGGCTCCGGCGGTGTGGCCAGCGGCAACCAGATCATCGTCCCGGTGGACGCGGCCGTCGAGATCTGCGGCAACGCGGTGTCCGTGCTCGGCCTCGCCGAGGCCGCCTGCATGGAGCAGATCTCCGACGACGACGATGACGACGGCGGTGACGGCGGCGACGATGGCGACGGGGATGACGGTGACGACACCGACGGCGGCGACGACTCCGACGGCGGGGATGACGGTGACGGCGGTGACGGCGGCGACGACTCCGACGGCGGGGACGACGGCCGTGACGACCAGGACGACTCCGACGGCGACGACTCCTCCTCCACCACCGACGACGACCGGTCACCGCAGGCCGACGAGCAGCTCGCGGTGACCGGTACCGCCCTGGGCGGCCTGGTCGCGGCCGGCCTGGCGGCGATCGGGGCCGGTGGCGCCGGCCTGTACTTCGCGCGCAGGCGCCGCGCGGCGGCGGGCGCCGGGGACGAGGTCCAGGACTAGGACGGCGCGGTCCGAAGCCGGGCCGAGGCCCGGATCGGACACAGCACGGGCGGGGCTCCGGTGTTCGGGGCCCCGCCCCCGCGTGTGCGAGGTGCCCCGGGCGGGGGCGGTGCGGGGCGGCCGGGGACGTCTCATAACCTCGAAGACGTGCTCAGAGTCCTGTTCTCCTCACGCATGCTGGCGTTCCACGCGCTGGTCCTGCTCATCGTGCCCAGCTTCGTGTGGCTGGGCTTTTGGCAGCTGGACCGTTGGGAGCAGCGCAGCGCCGCGGCCGACCTGCAACAGGGGAACCTGGCCGCCGAACCGGTGCCCGTCTCCGACCTCACCGCGGTCGGCGGGACCGTGGACCGGGACGACCGGTGGCGTGCCGTCGAGGCCACCGGGACCTGGGACACCGGGCACCAGCTCCTGCTGCGCAACCGGGACGGTTCGCGCGGTGTCGGTTTCCACGTGCTCACGCCGCTGGTGACCGCGGACGGGACCGCGCTCCTGGTCAACCGGGGCTGGATCCCGCCCGGTGCGACCGCCCGGGACACTCCGGAGGTGCCTCCCGTGCCCGAGGGCGAGGTCGAGGTCCGGGGCCGCCTCCAGTTCTCCGAGACCGAGGAGAACACCGGGGTGCGCGACCTCGGCGGCCTGCCCGAGGGGCAGATCATGATCGTCGACGTCGACGCGCTCGCCGAGGAGCTGCCCTACCCCCTCTACGGCGGGTACGTGGAGCTCACCGGTCAGGACCCCGCCCCCGAACCGGCCCCCGAACGCGTCGCCGTGCACGAGCTGGGGTCGGGGATGAGCCTGTCCTATGCGGTGCAGTGGTGGGTGTTCACGCTCATCGCGCTCGGTGGATGGGTGTTCCTCGTCCGCCGCGAGGTGCGGGACGCTCGGGAGGCGGAGTCGGCCCCGGAGGCGGACGGCGACGGCGGACCGGGCGGCGCGGACACGGTCGGTGCGGGTGCCGCGCGTGCGGAGGAGGCGGGTGACCGTGCCGGACGAGGCTGACTACCCGGACCCGGGGCAGGTCGAACGGCGCGCGGTCGGTCCGGGGGAGAGCGCCCGTGCGGGCCGACAGTGGTGGGACGCGGCGGCGGACGCCTACCAGGCCGACCACGGCGGATTCCTCGGTGACGCCGAGTTCGTGTGGTGCCCGGAGGGGCTGACCGAGGCGCACGCCGACCTGCTCGACCTGGCGAACACGCGCGGCGGGCGCTTCCTGGAGGTCGGCTGCGGCGCGGGCCAGTGCGCCCGGTGGCTGAGGGCCCAGGGGGTACGGGAGGTCGTCGCGGTCGACCTCGCCGCGCGCCAGCTCCAGCACGCACGCCGGATCGACGCGGCGACCGGGATCGTCGTGCCGACGGCGCAGGCGGACGCCCAGCGGCTGCCGTTCGCGGACGCCTCGTTCGACGTGGTGTTCTCGGCCTTCGGCGCGTTCCCGTTCGTCCCCGCCGCCGTGGACGCGCTCGCCGAGGCGGGCCGGGTGCTGCGGCCGGGCGGACGCCTGGTGTTCTCGGTGACCCACCCGGTGCGGTGGTGCTTCCCGGACGACCCGACCGAGCACGGGTTCACCGTGAACCAGTCCTACTTCGACCGGCGCGCCTACGTGGAGGAGGACGACCGGGGGCGGGCGGTCTACGTCGAACACCACCTGACCATGGGCGACTGGATCCGGGGGATCACCGGGGCCGGACTGGTCCTGCGCGACGTGGTCGAACCGGAGTGGCCGCAGGGGCACGACCGGGTGTGGGGCGGCTGGGGTCCGGTCCGCGGCCGGATGATCCCCGGAACGGCGGTCTTCAGCGCGGTCAGGCCGGGCTGACCGGCTCGCCCAGATACTCCGGCGGGACCGCCGCGACCAGCCAGACGCCGTTGTCGGTGACGTGGAAGACGTGTCCGTCGGCGTGCATACGCCCGGCGGAGACGACCAGCACGACCGGTGCGCCGCGACGGGAGCCGACCTTGCGGGCGGTGGCCTCGTCCGCCGACAGGTGGACGTCGTGGCGCTTCATGGGGCGCAGGCCCTCGGCGGTGATCGCGGGCAGGAAGCGGCCGGTCGTGCCGTGGTAGAGCAGTTCGGGGGGAGCGGTGGGCGCCAGGGCGAGGTCGACCGGGACGGAGTGCCCCTGACGCGCGCGGACGCGTGTGCCGTCGGCACTGAGGGCGAACCGCCGCTTGTCGTTGGTGCGGACGATCTCCGCCAGGTCGGCGTGGGTGAGCGGGAACCCCGCGCGGCGGCAGCCGTCGAGGAGGGCGTCGGTGTCGGCCCAGCCCTCCGCGTCCAGGCGGAGCCCCGCGCGGCCGGGGTCGTGCCGCAGGACCAGGGAGAGGAAGCGGGAGGCTCGGGTGCGGCGCTTGACGTCCATGCGTGGAGCATGCCCGACCGGCGGACACCGCGGCCAGTGGTTTTCCGGCCCCGGGGAAAAGCGGTTGGGCGCGCGCCGCCCCGTCGGTAGGTTCGTTCCCCGTCGAGATCGGAGGGTGGGCACATGTCCCAGAGGTTGCGCTGGGTGTGGCAGGAGACCCGGGCCGCCGTCGAGGAGGAGCGGTACACGGTCGACGGTCGCACCGTCGACCTGTCGGAGGCGCTCGCGGCGATGCGCGCGGGTACGCGGCTCTACTCACCCGAGGAGCTGCGGGACCTGACCGCGCCGGAGGGAACGCGCAGGACCCGGGTCGAGGTCACGGGCGAGAGCACCCTGGAGGCCGTCACGCGGCTGTCCGGGTCCGGTGCGGTCGCGGCCCTGAACTTCGCGTCCGCCCGCAACCCGGGTGGGGGAGTGGCCAACGGGGCCCGTGCCCAGGAGGAGAGCCTGGCCAGATCGAGCGGCCTGTACGCGGCGCTGACGACGTGCCCGGAGTTCTACGGGCACCACCGGAGCGAGCGGAGCCTGCTCTACACGGACCGGGTGATCCACGCGCCGAGCGTCCCGGTGTTCCGGGACGACCGGGGCGGGTGGCTGCCCGAGCCGGTGGTGGCGGCCTTCCTGACGTGTGCCGCCCCGAACCGTCGGATGGTGGAGCGCAACCGGACCGGCGAGGCGGAGCGGATCCCCGGAGTGCTGGTGCGCCGGGCCCGGGGCGTCCTGGCGGTGGCCGCCGACCGGGGAGCGGACGTCCTGGTTCTGGGGGCCTGGGGCTGCGGCGTGTTCGGAAACCGTCCCGCCGAGGTGGCGGGGGCCTTCGCGGAACACCTCGAAGGTGAGTTCGCCGGGGTGTTCGAGCACGTCGTGTTCGCGGTGATGGGCGCCGACGCGGTGCGGTCGCCGTTCCGCGAGGTGTTCGGCCGACCGTGACCCGGCCCGCCGCCCCGGGCGGGGCACTACCATGACCGGTCCGCCCCCCGAGGTGACAGGAGCCCCCTGCCGTGTGTGATGTCAGCATCCGTACCGCCCGCCCCTCCGACCACGCGCGGATCATGGCGGTGTGCGACCACTGGTGGGGGCGGCCGATCGCGGGCGTGCTGCCCCGCCTGTTCCTCGACCACTTCCACACCAGCAGCCTCACGGCCGAGGCCGGGCAGGAGCTGGCGGGCTTCCTCGTGGGGTTCGCGTCGCCGTCCGGGCCGGAGGAGGCCTACGTGCACTTCGTCGGGGTGGCGCCGGGGCATCGCAGGTCGGGGCTGGCGACCCGGCTCTACGAGCGGTTCACGGCGGCCGCCCGAGCCGAGGGGCGGACGGTGGTGCGGGCGGTGACGGCGCCGGTCAACGAGCGCTCGATCGCCTTCCACCAAGCGTTCGGGTTCGAGGTGGCGGGGCCGTTCGCCGACTACGACGGCCCCGGGCAGGACCGGATGGTCTTCGAGCTCCGGCTGTGAAGCGGTTCTTCGCCGGGAATATGCGGTTTCCTCCGAACCGCCCGGACTTCGCGGACGTCCCAGGGGCGGACGAGAGGCGGGTGGGGTATGCGCAAGGACACGGCGGTCGCGGCCGTGGTCGGTGCGGTGGTCGGGGCGGTCTTCGGCCGGGTGTGGTGGAGCTGGGCGGGTGAGGGGGTCCCCGCCTGGCAGTCGGCCCTGGACGGCGTCGGCTGGGTGGTGCTGTCCCTGTTCGTGATCGCGGGTGCGGGCGTCCTGGTGACGTCGCTCCGGTCGCCGGGCCTCGCCTCCCCCGGCGGTCCGCCGCCGCACGTCCGCCGACAGGCGTGGTTCGGGCTGGTGATCCCGGTGGAGATCGCCCTGATCGTGCTCGGCCAGAACCTGCTGGACGGTCGGCTCGGACATCCCGAGTGGGCCCCGGTGTGGACCATGCTCGTGGTCGGCGCGCACTTCCTGCCCTTCGCCTGGATCCTGGGCGTCCGGGCCTTCGGCGTCCTCGCGGGCGTCCTGTGCTCGGTCGCGGTCCTGTCGGCCCTGGCAGCCGCGGCCGCTGGAGGGGGCGCCCTGTGGCTCGTCCTCCCGGGCTTCGGCGGGGCCGCGGTGCTGTGGGTGTTCGCGGGATGGGCGCTGACGCGCGTGGCCCGCGGCCGCTGGGCCGATGCGGGAGTTGTGTGAGTCTTTGCCGCGTCGCGGCCCGTTCCCGGCGAGGGCGGGGGAGAGACTCGGAGGTGGTGCGTTTCGTGGAAACACGCAGAAGGGGTACCCATGATCACCACCGACTTCGTTCCCGGCTCCCCGTGCTGGATCGAGCTGGGGTCGCCGGACATCGAGGCCTCCGTCACCTTCTACCGGAAGGTGTTCGGCTGGACCGCCGGCCCGTCGGCGCCGGAGACGGGCGGGTACCGGATGTTCCGGTCGGACGGGGGGACCCCGGTGGCCGGGCTCGGGCCGTTGGCGCAGGAGGGGCAGCGGCCGGTGTGGACGGTCTACTTCGCCACCGCTGACGTCGACGGGACCGCCCGCGCCGTGGCGAGCCTGGGCGGCACGGTGCACGAGGGTCCGACGGACGTCCTCCCGTACGGCCGGATGGCGTTCTGCTCCGACCCCCAGGGCGGGGGCTTCGGGCTCTGGCAGGCGCGTGACTTCCCGGGGATGGGGGTCACCGACCGGGCCAACAGCCTGTGCTGGGTCGAGCTGTGGACGCCCGACAGCGCGGGCGCCCGGTCCTTCTACACCGCGCTGTTCGGCTGGCGCTACCGGGACTTCGCCCTCCCGGACAGCCCCGAGCCCTACCGGATCATCGCCCCGGCGGGCACCGCCGGGGGGAGGGATTTCGGCGGGATGATGGGCGTGGACCGGACCCGGTTGGCGGAGAGCGGAGGCGACGGGGACTGGCACCCGGTCTTCGCGGTCGCCGACTGCGACGTGGCCGCGGCGGCGGTCACCTCGTCGGGCGGTCAGGTGCTCATGGGGCCCGACGACGTTCCCGGGGTGGGGCGGCTGGCTCTGTGCACCGACCCGTTCCAGACCGGATTCGTGCTGCTCACGCCCTCACCCGAGTGAGTCGGGGCGTGTCTCACAGCGCGAGCAGCAGGACACCGGCCACGACCACGGCTGCGGCGGCGACCCGGACGGGGCCGAACCGCTCGCGGAAGACGAGGGAGCCCAGGACCGCCGCGAAGACGATGCTCGTCTCCCGCAGCGCCGCCACACCGGCGACCGCGCCCGAGAGCTGTGCCCACAGGACCAGACCGTAGGCGCCCGCGCTGATCGCGCCGCCCAGGAGCCCGATCCGCCAGACCGGGCGGAGCTGCTCCAGGAGCGCGCCTCGGCGCGTGACCAGCGCGACCAGGAGGAACACGGGCCCCTGGAGGAGCATGACCCACGTGATGTACCCGACCGGGTCACCGGTCAGGCGGACCCCGTAGGCGTCGACGACGGTGTAGGCGGCGATGCCCAGGCCCGTGGCGAAGGCGGCCAGGAGGGAGGGGACGCGGGAGCGGTCCGGTCGCCCGCCGGCGAACACCAACGTCATCAGCCCCGCCGAGACGACGAGAACCCCGGCGAGGTCGGCCGGGGGCAGCGACTCGCCCATGACCGTGGCGCCGACCAGCGCCACGACCCATGGTGCCGTGCCGCGCGCCAGCGGGTAGACCTGCCCGAACTCGCCCGTCCGGTAGGACAGCATGAGCAGCGTGAGGTAGAGCAGGTGGGCCGCCAGTGACGCCAGCAGGACCGGCCACGCCTCGCGGGGCGGCGGCCCGGTGAGGGCGAGCAGCGGCAGGGTGGCCGCCATCCCGCCGATCCCGAGGAGGGCGAAGCCGACGAGGCGGTCGGTGATCGCGTGGGCGATCGCGTTCCACCCCGCGTGCAGCAGTGCCGCGAGCAGCACCGCGGCCACGACGGGTGCGGTCATGGGGTGTCTCTGGTGGGGGAGTTCTGCACCCCGAAAGGGTATGTGTCGCTCTCTGTCCCGTATGTCCGGGGTGCTCGCCCCGCCCCGTCGCCCGTTACCGCCGCCGGCGCCCCCTCGCCGTGGCGGGGGCGATGCGGTCGTTGCGCAGGTGTTCGTAGACGATCGACGCCCGCACGTCGGCGACCTCGGGCCGCTCGGTCAGCCTGTCGACGACGAACGCGTACAGACTGTCGTTGTCCGGCAGGGCGACGTGGATGAGGAAGTCCTCGTTTCCCGAGGTCACGAACACCGACAGGGTGTCGGGCAGCGAGCGCACCCAGTCGCGGAACGCCTCGATGTTGTGCCGTGAGGGCTTGACGATGCGCACGGTGATGAGCGCCTGGACCGGTCGGCCGATGAGCTCCAGGTCGACGTCCAGCAGTGCGCCGCGAATCACACCCCTCTCCCTGAGCGCGCGGGTCCGGTCCAGCGTCGTGGTCGGCGACGCGCCCACCGCGGCGGCCACGTCCCGGTTGGTGCGTCGTGCGTCCGACTGGAGTTCGGCCAGGATCGCCGTATCAAGTTCGTCAAGATCAGCCATAAGCCCATAGTAGCCGTATTAAGTACGGAAAGTTGTGTATACACCCGCTTTGTGCATAGCATTCCTCTGAAAAGGTCGTATTTGGCTCGCCTCGGGAGGCGGATCCCTCCCGGGCAGGCAACGCCGCCCGCCGGTCGACCCCGCTCTGATGCAGCGCCGCATCACCGCACAACAAGGGACGTCCGTCGCCGTCATGAGCGCTTCCTCCGTCGCGGCCGCCACCGACCGACCGTCGGTCCGGCCGCTCACCGCGGCTCCCACCGGAGCCCTCCGAGGCCGCACCCTGGCCCTACTGGCGATCACCTGCGCCGCACTGAACCTGCGCCTGGTGGTCACCGCCCTGTCACCCCTGCTGACCACGGTCGGGGACGAGCTCGGCTTCGCCGCCGCCGTCATCGGCGTGTTCGGCACCCTGCCGCTGATCGCCTTCGCCGTCTTCGGTCTGGTCACCCCGGCGATCATGCGCCGTCTGGGTCCCGAGCTCACCGCCGTGCTGAGCATGCTGCTCACCGCCCTCGGGCAGGCCCTGCGCGCCTTCGCGCCCGACACCGGCACCCTGCTGGTGCTGACCGCCGTGGCCCTCGCGGGCGCGGCGTTGGGCAATGTCGTGCTGCCGCCCCTGATCAAGCAGTACTTCCCCGACCGTCTGGCGACGCTCAGCACCGTCCAGATGGTCGCCATCCACACCGGTGCCCTCTTCCCGCCGCTGGTCGCCGTCCCCCTCGCCGAGATCGCCGGATGGCGCCTCGCCATCGGGGCGTGGGCCGTGATCGCCCTGGCGGCGGCCGGCCTGTGGCTCCTCCAGTGGCTGCGCCCGGCCCGCGGCCGGACCGCACGGCCGGTACCCGCCCCGACCCGGACCGCCCTGGCCCGCCCCGTCTGGCGCGTGGGTATGGCCTGGCGGGTGGCCCTGCTGTTCGGGATGGTCACCTGGAACGTCTTCACGCTCTTCACGTGGCTGCCGACCCTGCTCGCCGACGCCGGGCACACCGACGCCTTCGCCGGGAGCATGGTGTCGCTGATGGTCGGGGTGAGCCTGCTGTTCGGCCTGGTCGCGCCCATCGTCACCGTGCGTTCGGCCAACACGTTCCCGATCGTCGCGCTCGGGGTGGCCGGGTACGCGATCGGTTACCTGGGCGTCGCGGTGGCCCCCGAGCACCTGACCCCCCTGTGGGCGGTCTTCCTGGGCCTGGGCACCAGCCTGTTCGTGGTGACCATGACCATGATCAACACCCGCAGCACCACCCCGGGCGGGGCGGGCGCGCTCTCCGGTTTCGTCCAGGGGGCGGGCAGCGGGATCGCCCTGGGCGGTCCGCTGCTCTTCGGGCTCGTGGGTGAGCTGACGGGCGGATGGGGCGCGTCGTACCTGTTCGTGGCCGGTGGATCGCTCACGGTCGCCCTGGTCGTGGCCTACGTCGAACGCACCCCGCGCACCATCGAGGCGGCCGCCGAATCCGTGGGTCGCAGTACCGGCGCGGGGCCGTTCGTGCGCGCATAATGGCGGAATGAGATCCGTACCCCCCGATCCGCCCCCCAGACCGGTTCCCACAGCGTTCCGCCGGTCCGCATGACCACCGGGCGGCGGGGCCCGTCCGGGCCACCCGGGCGGGCCCCGCACGGGGCCGGGGCGGACGGTTCCCGTGCGCTCCTGCGCAACCGCGACTTCCAGGCCCTCTGGACCAGCAGGTTCCTCGCCGGACTGGGCAAGGAGTGCGGAGCGGTCGCCTACCCGCTCCTGGTGCTCGTCCTCGCGGGGTCGGCGGCGCAGGCCGGTGCGATCGGGGCCGCCCAGGTGACGGCGGCGATGGTCTGCGCCGTCCTCGGCGGGGACCTCGCCGACCGGACCAACCGGCGCGCGGTGCTGCTCGGCTGCGACCTGGGGCGGCTGGCCCTGCTCACCGTGTTCACGGTCCTGCTGCTGACCGGGCACGCCTCGATCCCGCTGATCGCGTGTGTGGCGGTCGCCTCCGCCGCCATGACGGGGATCGCCAACCCGGTGGCCACGGCCGCGACCAAACAACTGGTCCCGGCCGCGCAGTTCGCGGACGCCGCCGCCCAGAACCAGGTCCGCCTCTTCGGTAGCACGGCCCTGGGCGCCCCGGTCGCGGGTGCGCTGTTCAACCTGGCGAGGGCGCTGCCGTTCGCCGTCGAGGCCCTCACCTACCTGGTCTCGGCCGTCCTGCTGCTGGCCGTCCGCCGCCCCATGCAGGCGGACCGCACCGAAGCCGACGAGTGGACCCTGCGCGGCGTGGTCGACGGCTTCGCGCTGTTGGCCAGGCACCCCGTCCTGCGTCCGATGATCGCCTGGATCCTGGGGTTCAACCTGGTCTTCACCGCCACGGGGGCCTTCCTCGCGATCATCGCGACCGCGGAGGGGCAGGGTGCCTCCCACCTCCAGATCGGCATGACCGTCTCCCTGGCCGGAACCGGCGGTCTGGCGGGATCCCTGGCCGCGGGGCTGGTCGTCCGGTGGGCGCGCCCGTCGGCGACCTTCCTCGTGGCGGCGTGGTCGGCGCCGCTGGGAGCGCTCACACTGCTGGTGGCACCCAACGTCGTCCTGCTCGGAGTGATCCTCGGTTGCGTGTTCGCCGTCGTCCCGAGTGCCAACGCACTGTTCTACGGGTACGTGGCCGCCTCGGTCGGCGACGCGCGTCAGGGGCGCGTCCTGGGCGCCGTCGTGTTCCTGGCGATGCTGTCCCAGCCCGTGGGGATCCTCGGCACCGGGATCGTCTTCGACCTGGCCGGACCCGAGTGGGTCTTCCTGACGATGGCCCTGGTGTCCGGAGCGGCGGCCCTGTGCACGCTCACCCCGGTGATGCGCTCCCTGCCCCGACCCGAGGAGGTGTCCGTGGCCTGACGGGTCACGCGCCCGCCAGACCACGGACACCGGTGCTCAACTGCTGAACGTCATCGCCGCGATCGGTTCCGTGGTCGGCTGGTCCGACCCGCCCTCGGGCTCGATCGTGACGGCCACGCCCTCGGCCCCCGGGGCCGAGGCGTCGGCGACGACCGGGAGGGACTCGCCCCGACCGTCGAGGGCGAGGAGACCGGCGGGGGTGACCGCCCCGTTCTCGTGGGTCAGCCAGAGCTGGTAGTCCTGTCCCTCCAGGTCCTCCAGCCCCTGCGCGCCGAACACGATGCGACCCCGGTCCTCGGAGTGCACGAGGGTCATGCTGACCCCCTCCTCCAGTTCGCCGGAGGTGTACTCGGCGTCGGGCGCGGTGAGGACGGAGGTGATGAGCCTCTCCCGTTCCCGCAGTTCGCGGACCTGGCCGACCTGGTCGGCCACGACCGCGCCGAGGGCGACCACCACGGCCAGGCAGGCGGCGAGCACCATCCAGGGGCCCCACCCCCACGGGCGCCGACGGGGCTCGGGCAGGCGTTCCGGGGCGGGTGCCAGCTGCCGGGTCCGGGACACCTGCTCCATCACGCGTTCACGCAGTCCCTCGGGCGGCGCCTGGGCCGCCGTCGAGCCGAGCAGGGCGGCGGTCTCGGAGAAGCCCCGGACCTCCTGCACGCAGGCGGCGCACCCGGCGAGGTGGTCCTCGAAGCGTGTGCGTTCGTCGGGGGAGAGGGCGTTGAGGGCGTAGGCACCGGACAGGCGGTGCGGGTCCTGGCTCAGTGATCTCCTCACCACTCCACCCCCAGGCAGTCTCGAAGTCGGATCAGGCCGTCGCGCATCCGCGTCTTGACGGTGCCCAGCGGCGTGGTCAGCAACCGGGCGACCTCCCGGTAGGTGTACCCGCCGTAGTAGGCCAACCGCACGGACTGGCGCTGGAGGTCGGTGAGGGTGTCCAGGCACCGGCGGACGCGTTCGCGCTCCAGCCGGTCGCCGACCTCCTCGGCGACCTCGTCGAAGGGCCGGTGGGTCTCGGTGGCCGTGGCGCGGGCCTCCCGGTCGGAGGCGGCCTGCTCGGAGCGGACGCGGTCGACCGCCCTGCGGTGCGTCAGCGTCATCACCCAGGCGCGGGCGCTGCCGCGGTTCTCGTCGAACCGGCAGGCGGTGCGCCAGATCTCCACCAGCACCTCCTGGGCGACCTCCTCGGACTGCGCCGGGTCGCGCAGGATCCGGCGCGCCAGGCCGTACACGGAGGGGCTCACCAGTTCGTACACCTCGTCGAAGGCGTCCTCGTCCCCGCGCGCCACGCACCGGAGCAGTCCGGCGAGCCTGGTGTTCGGCGGCCCCTGGGCCACAGCCCCGGTTTCGAGGGGCTCCGCGGCTTCCTCGTCCATCTGCCCACTTCCTCTCACGGGCGGTCGGGAACGGTGCCCGGGCGGCCCGGCGTCAACGCGCGGACCGCCCGGACGTCACGGCCCTCAGGAGGGCATCAGCACCGTGTCGACGATGTAGACCGTGGCGTTGGCGGTCTGGACGTTGCCGCACACCACCTGCGAGTCGCCGTTGACCGTGAAGTCCTCTCCGGCGCCCTCGGTGGTGACGTCCCCGCCCTGGAGCGAGGTGAACGTCCCGTCCTCCAGGTCGGCCGGGGCGTGCCTGCCCTCGACGACGTGGTAGGTCAGGACCTCGGTCAGCTGCTCCTGGTCGGCGAGGAGGGCGTTGAGGTCCTCCTCGGGGATCGCGGCGAAGGCGTCGTTGGTGGGCGCGAACACCGTGATGTCCTCGGCCGAGTTGAGCGTGTCGACCAGGTCGGCCTCGGTCACGGCGGTGACCAGGGTGGACAGGACCGGGTTGTTCGAGGCCGCGGTCGCGACCGGGTCCTGCGCCATGCCCTCGAAGCTGCCCGCGCCGTCCTCGGGGACCGCGGCGCAGCCCGGGCCGAACGCCTCCATGGCGGTCATGTCATCGCCCATGGTCTCCTCGGTGCCGTTGCCCGCCTCCTCGGTCGCCTCGGGCGACGCGGTGTCGGTGGACTCCTCACCGCCCATGTCGCCGCAGGCGGTCAGGCCGAACGCCAGAACGGCGGCGGAGGCGGCGGTGGTAAGAACGCTCTTGCGAATCATGGAACTCTCCTTCAACTTGTTCAACTTCTCTGGCCGCGGTCGCGGCGAGGGAGGATGGTCTGTCACTCCGCCGTGAAGCGGATGCGGTGCCACCCGGTGGCTCCGTCGGGAACGGGTTCGGCTCTGGCCGAGGGCTGTGTGGTACCGGTGGCGTCGGTCGCCCTGACCTCCACGTCGTGCTGTCCGGGTTCCACGGATGTCTCGGTGACCCACTGGACCCAGGTGTCGATCCCGGGGACGCGGGCGAGCTCGGCCGTCCACCAGTCGCCGCCGTCCACCCGGACCTCGACGGCGTCGACCCCCCGGTGCTGGGCCCAGGCCACACCGGCCAGGGCCACGTCCCCGGCGGCCACCCGGCCCAGCGGGGCGGGTACGTCCACCCGGGACATGGTCTTGATCGGCGCGCGGACGCCCCATCCGCGCTGGGCCCAGTAGGCGCGTTCGTCGGCGAACCGGGTGAGCTTGATGTCGGTGACCCACTTGGTGGCGCTGACGAAGCCGTACAGGCCGGGCACGACCATGCGGGCCGGGTACCCGTGCTCGGCGGGCAGCGGCTCGCCGCCCATGCCGACGGCGAGGAGGGCGTCGCGCCCGTCCATGACGACCTCGGTGGGCGTCCCGCAGGTCCAGCCGTCGTGGGAGGTGCTGAGGATCTGGTCGGCGCCGGACTGCACCCCGGCGCGCCGGAGCAGCCGTGCGAGGGGGGCGCCCAGCCAGCGCGTGTTGCCCGCCAGGTCGCCGCCGACCTGGTTGGACACGCAGGCGAGGGTGATGTCGGCCTCCTCCAGCGGCATCGACAGCAGTTCGTCCATCCCGATCTCGAAGGGGCGGTCGACCATCCCGTGGACGCGCAGGGTCCACCGGGACGGGTCCGGCCGGGGGACGGAGAGCGCCGTGTCGATCCGGTAGAAGTCGGTGTTGGGGGTGGTGAACGGGGTCAGTCCCGGGACGCCCAGGTCCACCCCGGCGGGAAGCGGGGGCAGGGTCCGGGCCGGTGCGGGCAGGCTCGGGCCCGCGCCGGGCGTGGCTCCCAGGGACCGGGGGAGCCAGTGGCCGACGGCACCGGCGGCTGCGGACGCCCCCAGGATCCCGGTCGCGGTGATGACGAAACCGCGTCGTCCGGGTTCCCGGGTCGGATCGGGCGTCTCCCCCCGCGCCGCCGGTACCGTCGTCTCCCCCTTCTCCCCCTCCCGGGTGGGGAGGCCGGCCCGGGCGCTCCTCAGCAGGAGTGCCAGGGCCAGCGCACCCGCGACCGCGCCGACGAGGACCGGGACCACGGCTCCCGGGTCGTCGGCACGGCGCAGGAGGACGGCGGCCGCACCCGCCGTCGCCAGAATCGCCACACCGGCGTAACCGAGGACCGGTCGGCTGAGCGCCGCGATCCCCAGTACCGCGCCGGACACGGCGAGAACCAGGACGACCCCGGCGATCAGTACGGGCTTGTCGGCCGTACCGAGCAGCGAGATCGCCAGCTCCATCAGTCCTGGCGGACTGTTGTCGACGAGCGCGTCGCCGACGACGACCACCGGGGACGCGGTACGCAGCGCACCGGCGGCGAGTTCGGCGGCACCGAGGCCGGACACGACGGCGGTCAGGCCGACGGCCGCGCCGACGGCGATCTCTCGCTGGTTCCGGTTCCGGGTGCTGTCGCCCCGTGTCTTGGTGGTCACGTGGGGGATTCGCGGCCGGGTGCGGACGCGGATTGGTCGGAGTGAAAAAAATTCCCCACGGGGGTGCCGCGGCCCCGCGGACGGGGGACGCGCGGTCGGGCCGGGCGCCCGACTGGTAGAGGATGTTGCCGGTACGTCCCCTCAACGATCGGAGTTCCCCCACATGGCGTGGAAGACGACCGTCACCGCGGTCGCGCTGACCGTATCGGGAGCCCTCCTGCTCAGCGGCTGCACGGCCACCGCCGACTGGTGGTCCGAGACCTTCGGCGGGGACGGCCCGCCCCAGGTCAGGGAGGAGTTCCCCTACGTCCGCGAGGGCCGGATCTTCCAGGACACGGGCCAGGACAACGAGATGGCCTTCTCGATCACCGGCCTGGAGCGCACCGACGACTACACGGTCATGTACTACGAGGTGACCTACTCCGACGAGTTCTCCGGTCCCAACCGGAACCTGAGCATGGCGCACACGCTCGTGGACCCCGTGACCGGCCGGGTGTACCGCCAGTTCCTCGACGAGGGCGGACTCAAGTACGGCTCCGAGAGCCCGAACGGTGACGGTCTGTACCCGGTGTTCGACGGGGTCACCAACGAGTACGTCCGCTACTTCCCGCGCCTGCCCGACGAGGTCGAGCAGGTGACCTTCATCGGCAGCGGTCTGGGCGCCATGACCGGGATCCCGGTCCAGGACGTGGACGAGGAGCGGTCGGACCCCCAGGATCCGAACGGGCCCGACCACCTCACCCCGGACAACCCTCCGCCGGGCGGCGAGAACCTCACCTTCGCTAACCGCCGGCCCGACGGCGACGCCGTGGCCGACGAGGGCTGGGTGCAGAGCTTCGTCGACTCCCAGATCGCCTCCACCACCCGTGACGGCGACCGCGAGATCATCTCGCTGCACTCGGACGTGATGTTCGCCTTCGACAGCTCGGACCTCACACCGGAGGCCGAGGAGGTGGTCCGGCGCGCGGCCACGACCCTGACCGCCAACGTCGACCCCGACGACCCGACCATCACGGTCATCGGCCACACCGACGGCATCGGCAGCGCCTCCTACAACGACGCCCTGTCGGTGGACCGGGCCGAGACCGTCCGCGACCTGCTCGCCGAGGAGATCGGCTCCGGGTACACCCTGGAGGTCGAGGGGCGCGGCATGGACGAGCCCGTCGCGCGCGAGGGCGGTCCCGACGACGAGCAGGCCCGCGCCCGCAACCGCCGCGTGGAGTTCTCGTACGTCTACAACACCGCCGCGGAGGCCGCGGAGGAAGCGGAGTACGACGAGGACGCCCTGGGGGTGGCCCAGCGCAACGTGACCTGGCCCGCGCCCTACAGCGACGACCCGGGTTCGGTGGTGGCCAGCGGCGAGCTCGACGGGGTGCGCCTGGACGTCTACCCGCTGCGCCGCGACGGCGCGTACGTGGTCGGGACGTTCGCCCTGACCAACACCGGGGACGAGCCGACCATCCCGGACCTGGGCGGAACGGACGCGATCCTGGCCGGCGGTCCGGAGCAGTTCAACCGGGGCACCCTCGGCGGATTCCAGCTGCTGGAGCCGGAGAGCGGCCTGGTGCGGTACGTGGCGCAGATGGACTTCGGCGAGGGGCGCCACAGCAGCTTCGCCGAGGAGGTGCACCTGCTCCAGCCCGGTAACACCTACGACCTGGTCGCCGTGTTCCCGGCGCCCGCGGCGGACGTGGAGCAGCTGACCCTGCGCGCGGGCCCGTTCGGTGAGTTGACGGAGATCCCGGTCGAGTACTGACCGGTTCCCCGACGGGGGCCCGGGTGGGGGGCGCGGTCGCGGCGTGCGCGGCCGCGCCCCCGTGCGTGCGGGGGCGCGGCTGAGGACGGCTCAGAAGTGCGTGCCGCCGTCGACGCGGATCTCGGTGCCGGTGACGAACGCCCCGTCCTCCGAGGCCAGCATGGCGACGACGGAGGCGACGGTCTCCGGGCCGGCGAACCCCCCGCCGCCGACGGCGGGGCTCAGCTTGGCGAACAGGCGCATGTCGGCGTCCTCGGGCAGCCCGGGGCCGGCGCTCTGCCCGCTCGCGCCGCTGCCGTCCGTCATGCCGCTGGAGATCGACCCCGGCTGCACCGCGGTGAAGCGGATGCCGTCGGCGGCGTACTCGCTGGCGAGCGCGTGGGTCATGGACTGGATGCCGCCCTTGCTCGCCGCGTAGGCGGCCATGTACGGGTGCGCGAAGGCGGCGGAGGTCGAGCTGAAGTTGACCACCGCGGGGCTCCGGCCCTCACGCAGGTGCGGCAGCGCCTCGCGGATGACGAGGAACGTGCCGACCAGGTTCACCTGGAGGATCCGGGTGAAGTCGGCCGCGCTGGTCCGCTCGGTGTGCGAGGAGCGCAGGATCCCGGCGGCGTTGACCAGGGCGTCCAGTCCGCCGAGCTGGGCGGTGGCCGACTCGACGGCGGTGCGGACGGACGCCTCGTCGGCGATGTCGACGACCACCGTGCCGAGGCGGTCGGCGGCCTGTCCCGCCCTGGCCAGCGTGTCCCCCAGCCCGGCCTCGCTCACGTCGGCGGCCGCGACGGTGCCGCCCTCCGACAGCACGCGCAGCGCCGTGGCCTGGCCGATTCCGGATCCGGCGCCGGTGACGAGCACGCGGCGCCCTGCGTAGCGGTTCATGGTCTGCTCCAGACTCTCGGGGCCGTCGGACTGTCGGCGGCGGCCTCACTCCTCTTACACGTTATGCACATGTGGCACGTCATGCCACACTGGCGTGAATGGTCATCACCACACGACTATGCTGGTCGGAATGAGTGCCGCACCGCCGCCCGAGGCGCCCTCCGCACCCCTGCACGAGCGCCGACGACGGGCCACGCGTCTGGAGATCGCCCGCGCCGCCGCCGCGCTCTTCGCGCGTGAGGGGGTGGACCGGACCACCGCCGAGGACATCGCCCGCGCGTCCGGGGTGGCGCTGCGCACCTTCTACCGCTACTTCCGCACCAAGCAGGACGCCGTGGCGCCGTTGCTGCTGGCGGGGGCCGACCGCTGGCGCGCGCGGCTGTCCGAGCGGATGGCGGCTCCGGAGAACGAGGGCGCGACCGGGAGGGACCTGGTCGGCTTCCTGGCGGAGTCGGTCGCCGAGACCATGGCGGAGGGGGACGACGGCGGTCCGGAGGGCCTGGAGTGGACGCGCGCGCTTCTGCGCGCCGCCGTGACCGACGAGGCGCTCCGCGACGTCTGGTACCGGGTGAACCGACAGTCGGAGGAACACCTCGCGGAGGTGCTGGAGGCGTGGCCGGGGTTCGGTGACGACCCGATCGCCCACCGCCTGGCGGCGGCCGCCGCCACCGACGCGGTGCGGGTGTCGCTCGAACGGTGGGCGGTCACCGACGCGCCCGCGGAGGGCGACGGCGGTCCGGCCGCTCTGGTCGGCCGATCCCTGCGGCTCCTGGCCGGGGGCGTGCTCACCTCCTGAGCCCCGCCCCGGGGGCGTACTCGGGGCGGGTCGTGTCCCGCTCGCGTGCGGGTCCCGCGCCGGACACCCCGGGGCTCCTGTTCGGGCACCGTCGGGGTTCGGCGGGACGGGGCGGGCCCAAGCGCAGCGGGGCCCGCAACAGGCGCCGCTAGTTCCTGATCCGCTCCGCGGCCGTCATGACGACGCGTTCCAGGTCCTCGCGGGGCACGTCGCCGTAATAGGAGATCGCGGTCACGTGCAGCTCACCGGGGAGCTCCAGGTACAGGTGGCGGCTGGATCCGTCCACGGCTCCCACGTACTCCAGGTCGCCGCCCAGGGTGTCGGCCTCGTCGGTGTGGTAGGTGTCCACGTCCACGTCGACGTCCACCTCCCAGTTCATCTCCTCCTGGGCACCGGGCACCTGGACCACGTCGGGGTTGAGGCTCGGGTCGGCGCCCAGGGTGAACACGACGGTGAGGGTGGGGCCGCCCGGCTCGGTGCCGCCGTCGCCGTAGGAGCACACGAGCTGCTCGGCGCCGTCGATCCCCTCGACCGCTCCGGCCTCCTCGGTCAGGACCGGGCCGGGGGCCAGGTCGCCGACGACCTCCGCCACGCCCGCCGCCGCGCACGATTCGGGGAGGGCGTAGCCGGGCGTGTCCGGGTCCTCCCCGGCGTCGGGGGAGGCGCTGGGCTCGCCGCTGGCCTCGCCGAGCGGCAGGCCCTCGAAGGCGTCGAGGTCGCCGCTGGACAGGCTCAGGTCCATGTCGAGGTCGATCACGCCGAAGCCGACGAGGGCGACACCGCCGACGGCGACGACGACAACGGCCGTGCCCAGGCAGGACAGGGGGGTGGAGGGGATCAGGCGCATGGGTGGCTTTCGGATCGGGGAGCGCCGGGCGGCGGGAGGAGGCTCCGGCGGGGGTCACAGGGAAACTTAGCAAGTCCCCCGGGTGCCCCGCCGACGTGGCCGAGTCCTCGTTCCCGCCGCCCCGCGCGTCGCGGTCCGGTCAGAGGTTGATCATGTGCCCGGCCAGGCCGTGCACGGCCTCCTTGACCGCCTCGCTGAGCGTCGGGTGGGCGTGGATGTTGCGGGACACCTCGTGCACCGTCAGGTCCCACTGCTGGGCCAGCGTCAGCTCGGGCAGCAGCTCGGTGACGTCCGGCCCGATCATGTGGGCGCCGAGGAACTCCCCGTACCTGCCGTCGGAGATGACCTTGACGAAGCCCCGGGTCTCACCCAGGCCGTGCGCCTTGCCGTTGGCCATGAAGGGGAACTTGGCGACCTGGACGTCGTACCCGGCCTCCCGCGCCTCCTTCTCGCTGTAGCCGAAGCTGGCGATCTGCGGCTGGCAGTAGGTCGCGCGCGGGATGAACCGGTAGTCGATCTCCTGCGTCTCGGCGTCCGCGATGGTCTCCACCGCGACGATGCCCATCGCCTCGGCGGTGTGCGCGAGCATGAGCTTGGCGGTCACGTCGCCGATCGCGAAGATGTTCGGCACGTTGGTGCGGCCCCGGGAGTCGATGTCGATCGCGCCGCGGTCGGTCAGCTTCACGCCGGTGTTCTCCAGGCCGTAGCCCTCGACGTTCGGCGCGAACCCGATCGCCTGGAGCAGCCGGTCGGCCTCCAGGGTCTGCTGCTTGCCGTCGGAGGCGGAGACGGTGACGCGGACCTTCCCGCCCGTGTCCTCGACCCCCTCCACACGGGTGGAGGTCATGACCTTCACGCCGAGCTTCTTGTAGGCGCGCGCCAGCTCCTTGGAGACCTCCTCGTCCTCCAGCGGGACCATGCGGTCGAGGAACTCCACGATGGTGACGTCGACGCCGTAGTTGGCCAGGACGTAGGCGAACTCCACGCCGATGGCGCCCGCGCCCGCGATGATGATGCTCTCGGGGAGGTTCCCGTCGAGGATCTGCTCCTCGTAGGTGACGACCCGCTCGGAGAGTTCGGTCCCGGGGATGAGCTTGGTGGAGGACCCGGCGGCGATCACCGCGTTGTCGAACGTGACGGTCTCGGTGGAGCCGTCCTCGCCGCGCACCTGGACGGTGTTGGCGTCGAGGAACGTGCCGCGCCCGTTGAGCTCGGTGATCTTGTTCTTCTTCATGAGGAAGTGGACGCCCTTGACCCGGCCGTCGGCCACCTCGCGGCTGCGGCTGTGGGCCTTGCCGAAGTCGAACTCGACCGTGCCGTTCACCCTGATGCCGAACTGGTCGGCCTCGGTGTGGAACAGGTGGGCCAGCTCGGCGTTGCGCAGGAGCGCCTTGGAGGGGATGCAGCCGACGTTCAGGCAGACGCCGCCCCAGTACTTCTCCTCGATGACGGCCGTGTTCAGCCCGAGCTGGGCCGCGCGGATCGCCGCGACGTAGCCGCCCGGACCAGCGCCGAGGACCACCAGATCGAAGTGTCGCTGTCCCATGACGGGATCTCTCCTTGAGTGTGCTCGTGACGCACCCAGGCAGCCGGCAGGCCCGGGGTGTCGGATTGCCGAACGCCAGCCTAGCCGTGCGGTCCCCGCTCGTGGGTGACCGGGGGAGCGCACGTCCTACGCGGTCTCCCCGTCGGGCGGTGCCGCCTCGGCGGCGGCTCTGCGCCTGGCCCTCTCCGCCCGCTGCTGCTTGAACACGGGGTAGAAGGACATCACGAAGATGATCGCGAGGGTGAGCCACAGGGCGTAGCGGTCGACGAGGAGGATGACGTCGACCCCGGTCTGGCCGCTCGCGTACCCGACGGCGGTCACGATCCCGGTGAGGATCAGGGCGCCCAGGGCGTCGAAGAGGAAGAAGGTCCGCAGGCGCATGCCGGTCCAGCCCGCGGTGACGTGGATGAGGGCGGCGGGCACGCCGGGCAGGTAGGAGAGCGTGAGCGCGATCCGGATGATCCACGGGTTGAGGTCGTGGGCCCTGTCGGCGAACCGCCGGGCCCGCTCGCCCTGGGCGAGGAGGTTGATGAAGCCGCGCCCCCAGCGCCGGCCCAGCCACCAGAACAGCCAGTCGACCTTGACCTTGCCGACGACGCCCGCGACCACGACGAGCCACAGCGGGATCCGCCCGATCGAGGCGTAGGCCGCGGCCGCGCCGACGGCGGCGTTGCTCCCGGTGAGGAAGGCCAGCCCGATCGGGTGGTCGGCGATGAGGAGCGGCTTGAGCGGCGTCAGGGCCAGGAAGAACGCGGGGATGCCGATGGCGCAGGCGAGCAGGGCCTTGTCCTGGCGGGTCGCCTTGCCCTTCCAGGGCTTCATGGCCCGCAGCGCCTCCCGCGCCTCGTGCTCGCGTCTGGCCCGGGCCGCCTCCTTGGGGTCGGTGGCGGGGCCGTCCGCGTCGGCGGCGGGGTGCTCGTCGGCCCGGTCGGTTCCGGTCTCGGCGCCGCCGACGCCCGGGGCGGCCCCGTCCGTGGTCGTCCCGTCGGCGGCCGGGTGGGTGTGCCTCTGCGTTGCCATGGGTCCCAGCATGTCGTGACGGATCCGTCCGTCGTAGTCGTACACGTCACCGTGTCGGAATGAGGTACGCGGCACGCTCGGAATGACATGTGTCATGTCGGGGCGCGTGCGGGGTACGGCGTCCGCGGACCCGGGGCTTCTCACCCGGCGTGGCCGAGGACGAAGAATCCCTGTCTTTCGGGTGTTCGGGCAGGGTTCGATGCGGAGCGGGGGACCCGAACAGGCACCGTCTGGGGCCTGTTCTTTGGCGCGGTCACCCAAGGGGGTCGGCGCACGGACACGGTCCGAAGCGGAGCGGGGGACCCGAACAGGCACCGTCTGGGGCCTGTTCTTTGGCGCGGTCACCCAAGGGGGTCGTCGTCCGGGCGCCGACAGGGTTCTGCAGGACGAGGCGAGCCGCGCAGCGAGGAACGAGCGACAGGCGTGGCCGAGGACGAAGAATCCCTGTCTTTCGGGCGCACGGACACGGTCCGAAGCGAAGCGGAGGACCCAAGAAAACACAGCCTAGTCCTCGGGGCCGGGCGGCAGGGGCCACCGCCAGGACGGGGCCCAGCGACAGCTCTCCGAGACGCCCGGTGGCATGGGCGGGAGCAGGTGCGCGCCGGGCGGGCGGCCCTCGTCGGCCGCGAGCGGCTCCGGGGCGGGCGGGGTCGGATCGGCCGCCCACGGGTGCGGCTCGGGCCGGTCCGGTGCGGGGCTCCACGGCTCCGCGCCCAGAGGGTGCGACGCGACCGGCTCCGGGGCGAGGGGATCCGTCATGGCGCCCCACGGTTCGGTCGCGACGGGCTCGGGAACACCGCCGGGACCGCCCTCCGGTTCCCCCGGCCCGCCGGTGTCCCGGAGGGGGCGGGGCTCGCGGAACGGGAGCGGCTCCCCCGGCTCCCGCAGCCCTTCGGGCTCCCAGATCTCCTCGCTCCCCAGAGCCTCGCCGAACCCGCCGGGCTCACCGAAGGCACCGGGCTCACCGAACCCGTCGGAGCCCCGCACCGTCCAGGACTCCTCGTTCGCCCAGGACGCCCCGGCCTCCTGCGGTTCCTCATCCGGGGAGTCGAAGGGCGCCGACAGCGGCCCCGAGTCCACCTCGGCGAAGTGCGCCGCGACCCCGAAGTGGCGGGGCGCGCGCTGTGAACCGGTGTCGTCGTGCTCGACCGGCGGTGCCAGCGGGTGTCGGACCGAGCCCGCCGGGTGCATGCGCGACCACCACGCGGCGGCCTCGTCCGGGTGCAGCTCCTCCAGGATCTCCAGCGATCCGGGGATGTGCGGGTGGCGGCGGCCCGCGCGCCAGGAGTGCGCGAGCGTCTGCGGTTCCAGCACCAGGACCCGCTCGCCCTCGATCACGGGGATGTCCCCGGGGACGGCCTCGTTGCCGATCCAGGTCCCGTCACCGCCGACCAGGTCCCACTCGCCGCGCACGACGTCGGCCAGCGGGTCGGCGGGCGCGTTCAGGCAGGCGGCGCTCCAGCGCGGATCCGGCCGGGTGCCGGGGACCTGGCGCCCCTCCTTGCCGATCAGCGCGTCCGCCAGCAGCGTGTGCAGTTGGAAGTTGTCGCCCATCCCGTCGAACCGCACCCGGAACCCCCGCCAGGACACGCGGTCCAGGACCAGGGCCCGGCTCGCCTCGGCCATCCGCAGCAGCTCGCGGACCTCACCGAACTCGCTGAGCTGGGTCGCGAGGGCGCGCACGATCTGGCTCAGCCCCTCCAGCGCGCTGGCGTCCCCGCGCACGGCCGAGCGCACACCGGAGTCGCCCAGCATGGCCTTGGCCGCGAGGCCGTAGCGCTGCGACGTCCACCAGCCGACCGTGGCCAGCGGCGCGTTGTCCCCGAGGACCTCCTCGACCCGCTTCTCCTCGGCCTCGGTCACCTCGGTGGGCGCTGGGAGCGCTCCGCCGCCCGTCTTGTCCCACGCGTGCATGAACGCCACGGCCGCCTGGCCGTAGCTGCCGAGCTGGCGCAGCACCTCCAGACCGACCTGTCCCGCCGGGGCGCCCGACTCGACCAGGGCCCCGGCCAGGACGGCGAGGTCGGCGGCCACACCCGCGGCGGGCTCGCAGTCGGCGAGGACCGGTGCGAGCGCCTCCATCGCGGTGGCGAGTTCGTCCCTGGACACCTGTGAGGACAGCCGGAACACGTCGTGCACGGCGGAGGGGAACTCTGGTGCCTGGCTTGCGGCGGTGTCGAGGACGCGTTGGAACGCGGCGCGGAACTCTTCAGTCACCCGAGAATCCTTCCATATCCGCACGTGTCATCCGTGGTCCGGACAGGTCTGGACAAAAGACGCGCCACGGGGGTCAGGGTGCGGCGAGGAAGCGGACCTCGTGCCCGTCGCGGTCCGGTTCCAGGAACCGCAGCAGCCGCAGTCCCTCGGCGGTCACCTCGTCGGTCTGCGCCGGGTTCAGGGGGCGGAACGGGACGACCTCGACGGTCGCCGCGCGGCGCGTGCGGACCACCTTCCACGCGGCGCCGACCTCACCGTCCACCAGGACCGTGGCCGGGGGCATCCCGTTGCGCGCGGAGATACGCCTGAGGTTCTCGGCGGAGATCACCCGGCTCCGGTCGGCGTGGCCGCGCAGGAGGTTGTCGAAGTCGTACAGGAAGCGGACCGGGGCGGGGGTGTCCGGGTCGGGGCGCGGGGCGTCGGGCAGGTCGAGGAGTTCGGCGCCGTCCTCCCCGCGCAGGACGAGGAGCCGGTCGCGCAGGCGGTCGACGACCTCGCGCAGCCGGGTCAGCCCCGACCAGGTCTGCACGTCCTTCACGGTGGCCGGGCCGAACGCGGCCAGATAGCGCGTGACCAGTCTCTCCGGGTCGGGCCGGGTATCGAGCGTGCGCCCGGTCCAGGCGTCGGCCGGGGCGAGCGCGGGCGGCCCCGAGGCGCCCCACACCCCGCGCGGCGGGACCTGCACGACGGGCAGACGGCAGCGGACGACGTAGGCCAGGTCGCCGCCGGGCACGTCGGGCCAGTGTTCGGCGAGGCGGGCACCGAGGTCGGTGGGGGTGAGCGGCTGTTGCTCCAGGAGTGCGCGGCCGACGGTGACGACCGCGTCCAGGTCCAGGCCACGGGTGGTCCGGCCGTGGCTGCTGTGGGTCAGATCGCGGTCGATCACGGGCTGCGCGATGGCCCGCAGCCACGCCAGGTCCTCCGGGGTGACCAGGTGCAGGGTCGAGCGCATGAGGGTGACGCGCACCAGCTCGCCGTCGGTGAGCATGTGTCCGACCGCGTGCGGGTCGAGCCCCTCGATCCGGCTCTGGAGGCCGACGTACCAGGTGTGCGTGGTCTGGGCCTGGAGTCCCACGAGGTGGGTGACGACCTCCGCCACGGGCAGGTCGACGCGGTGGAGGAGGAACTGGCGGGCGAGGGTGGCGCGATTGAGCTCGCGCCGGGTCAGGGTGGTACCGGTCGCGGTCATAGGGGGTGCCTTCCGGTCGCTGCTGGGAGGGTGCACCCTATCCGCCGGTTCGGACGCCGTGCCCGCGTCCGCGGTCGGCGGACGCGGGCGGCGGACGTCAGGCGTGCTGGTCCAGGAGTCGGGCGCAGCGGATCAGTCCCAGATGCGAGTACGCCTGGGGATGATTGC
>NZ_JBVMUY010000056.1:0-496 GCF_055632325.1 Nocardiopsis sp. KDC1DS13DA1 | reverse complement strand
CGCCGCCGTGCGCCTCGCCGGCGTAGGCGACCACGTCCAGGGTGGACATGACCAGACCCGCGCCGTTGCCGATGATGCCGACCTCGCCGTCGAGCTTGACGTAGTTGAGGCCCTTCGCCTTGGCGGCGACCTCCAGCGGGTCACCCTCCTCCGCGAAGGTGAGGCTCTCCAGGTCCTGGCGGAACTCGGCGTTCTCGTCCAGGGTCACCTTGCCGTCGAGGGCGACGACACGGCCGTCCTTGGTGAGGATGAGCGGGTTGACCTCGACGAGGGTCGCGTCCTTGCCGACGAAGGCGTCCCACAGCTTGGTGATGACCTCGGCGGCGCCTTCGGCGGCGGCCTGCGGGAGCTTGCCCGCCTTGGCGATCTCCGCGGCGACGTCGGCGGGGGCGCCGGTCAGCGGGTTGACGGCGATCTTGGCGACCGCGTCGGGGTTGGAGACCGCGACCTCCTCGATCTCCACGCCCCCCTCGGCGGAGCAGATCGACAGGAAGGT